>NZ_BAAGDE010000056.1:0-43026 GCF_054660795.1 Mycobacterium sp. MUNTM1 | reverse complement strand
GGCCCCGGGGGCGGGGGCGCGGCGCTGGGGGCCGCGCTCGGCGGGACCGCCGTGACGGCCGGCGGGCCGCTGCCGGTCGACGTGTCGTGTGAGGAGCCGCACATGGCGACGCACACCGCGACGAAAGCGACAATGACGCCGAGCGCGATCTGTGTCCGCCGGGTCTTCAGCGATAGGGCAGGCACAGCCACTCATCTCCGATCAAACGTTTCGCGGCCCTCAGCAATTACCCCCGCCGGGCGCGGTTCTCACGCCGCGCCCGGCAGGAGTGACGGCAATCTCAGTCAACCCGGGCCGGGTCAGCCCCCGTGGCCGGGCTGCTTGGGCTTGCCGCATTTGCCGTCGACGGCCTGTCGTAGGTTGATGCTCGTCGCTTGCAGCGCGCCGCCGTTGTCCTGAGTTCCGCGCGCGGACAGGCACTTGCCCGGCGTGATCGCGTCGGTGTTCGCAGACGACTGCTTGCTGTACTTGGTCTTGGCATCGACCGTCACGGGCGTTTGCGTGGTGTTGCCGCTCGGATCGGTGTTGGTCACGTTGATGGTGTTACCGGTCACCGACGCCACCGAGCCACGGACCCAGGCCGGCTTCGCGGGCGCCTGCGACGGCGGAAGGGACGGGGCGGTGGTCGAGGCGCCCGGCGCGGACTGCGGAGGCTTGGGGCACGCGCCGTTCACGGACTCGCTGATCTTCACCGACGCGGCGGTGACCGCCTGCCCGGGGGCCGATCCCTCCGTCGGCTTCACGCTGACGCAGCTGCCCGGGGTGACGTCCGGAAGCCCGGCCGGCACGGCCTCGGTGATCTTGGTGGTCGAGGTGAAGTTGACCGAGGCGGTCGCGTTGTCTTCCTTGGTGACCTGGATGGAGTTGCCCGCGACCGAGGCGATCAGACCGCTGACCCGCGCTTCGGCGTTAGGGGTGGACGACGTGGTGGTCGAGGTGACGGTGGACGTCGCGGTTGAGGTGGACGTTGACGTGGAACTGGATTTGTTCGAAGAGCCGCAGGCGGACAGGGACAATGCGGTGGCTCCCGCGACGGCGAAGACCGCGAAGCGAGTGAGCCGGGGCACTGGACAGCTGGCAGACATCAACGTTTCTCCATTCGTCGGTTAGAGCCAACGTCATGGTTTACCCGTTTAAACTGTGGCTAACCTGTGTATCCGCCGCGTCAGAACGCTTCTTCGGCCACCTTCATGATCTCGTCGTCCATGGATTCGATGACACTGCGCAGCGAGGTGAGCTTCGGCAGCATGTTCTTGGCGAAGAATCCCGCGGTCGCGATCTTGCCCCGATAGAAGGCCTCGTCGTTGCCGGCGCCCTCGGCCAGCGCGCGGGCCGCGATCCCGGCCTGCATCAGCAACAGCCAGCCGATCAGCAGATCGCCCACCGCGAGCAGGTAGCGCACCGATCCCAGCCCCACCTTGTAGATCTCTTCTGCCTGTTGGGCCGCCGACATCAGGAAGCCCGTCAGCGCACCCGTCATCGCCGTGACATCGTCGTACGCGGTCTGCACCAGCTGGGCGATCGGCTTGAGGGCCTCGTCGCAGTCGTCGATGGTCGCCGTGATCTGAGTCGTCAGGAACTGCAGGGCCTGACCCCGGTCGCGCACGATCTTGCGGAAGAAGAAGTCCAGCGCCTGGATGGCGGTGGTGCCCTCATAGAGGGAATCGATCTTGGAATCCCGGATGTACTGCTCGAGCGGATAGTCGGCCAAAAAGCCGGAACCGCCCAGGGTTTGCAGCGACTCGGTCAGTACCTCATAGGCCCGCTCCGAGCTGACCCCCTTGACGATCGGCAGCAGCAGATCGTCGATGCGGTGCGCCATCTCGGGGTCTGCACCCGAAACACGTTGGGCCACAGCCTCATCCTGATGTGCGGCGGCATACATGTAGAGCGCGCGCAGCCCCTCCGCGTACGCCTTCTGGGTCATCAGGCTGCGGCGCACGTCGGGATGGTGGATGATCGTGACCCGCGGCGCGGTCTTGTCCGACATCTGCGTCATGTCCGCACCCTGCACGCGCTCCTTGGCGAACGCCAGCGCGTTCAGGTAGCCGGTGGACAGCGTGCCGGCGGCCTTGACGCCAATGGTCATGCGCGCCTGCTCGATCACGGTGAACATCTGCGCGATGCCGCGGTGCACATCGCCGACCAGGTAGCCGACGGCGGGCACATCCGTTGCGCCGAAAGTCAATTCGCACGTGGGGGAGGACTTGATGCCCATCTTGTGTTCCACCCCGGTGACGTAAACCCCGTTGCGGGGGCCGAGTTCGAAGGTGTCGGGGTCGAACAGGAAGTTGGGCACGTAGAACAGGCTCAGCCCCTTGGTGCCCGGTCCGGCGCCCTCCGGGCGGGCCAGCACCAGATGGAAGATGTTCTCGGCGGTATCGCCCACGTCGCCGCCGGAGATGAAGCGCTTGACGCCCTCGATGTGCCAGGTGCCGTCGGGTTGTTCGATGGCTTTGGCGCGGCCGGCGCCGACGTCGGAGCCCGCGTCGGGCTCGGTGAGCACCATGGTGGCCGCCCAGCCCCGCTCGACACCCTGCGCGGCCCATTGACGCTGCTGCTCGTTGCCCTCGACATACAACGCCTGAGACATAAACGGGCCCAGGCAAAAGAAATTCGCCGACGGGTTGGCGCAGATCAGCATCTCGTTGACCGCCCACGCCAGCGGCGGCGGGGCGGGCATGCCGCCGATCTCTTCGGCCATGCCCAGCCGCCACCAGCCGGCCTCCTTGAGCGCGGCCACCGTCTTGGCCAACTCGTCGGGCACCGTGATCTTGTGCTCGGCCGGGTCGAATACCGGCGGATTGCGGTCGGCGAAGGCGAACGATTCGGCCACCGGACCTTCGGCGAGGCGAGCGGCTTCGGCCAATATCGTTTTGACCGTGTCCTCGTCGAGCTCGCTGTAGCCGCCGGTGCCCAAAACGGCGCCGACATCGAGCATTTCGAAGAGGTTGAACTCGATATCACGAACGTTTGCGATGTAGTGGCCCAACGCGATTCCCTCACTGGTCCTCGAGGCGGCGGATCGTCAGGCCCAGTCTGTCGGACGCGGGAAAACGTACGCAACCGTAACCAGCGCCGCTCCGAGCGGCGCGGCGCGCCGCTAGCCGTATTCCGAACTCCCGGCACATCGGGGAACATCGGGTCGGCTCCGGGCGTTACGGCAAATGTGACAACACTTGATCTCACCGCTGAGAAGTTCAACGAAACCATCGAGGGCAACGACATCGTGCTCGTCGACTTCTGGGCGTCCTGGTGCGGCCCATGCCGCCAGTTCGGCCCCACTTTCCAGGCGTCGGCCGAGAAACACCCCGACATCGTGCACGCCAAAGTCGACACCGAGGCCGAACAACAGCTGGCCGCGGCCGCCCAGATCCGGTCCATCCCGACGCTGATGGCCTTCAAGAAGGGCAAACTGCTGTTCAACCAGCCGGGTGCCCTGCCGCCGGCCGCCCTGGAGGATCTGGTCCAGCAAGTCCGCGCCTTCGACGTCGACGCCGCCCAGGCCGGGCAAGCCGAATAAGCCTCCACGCCGCGCTGCGCGCAGAGCCACGGTTAGCTACGCGCTAGGTTGCATGGGTGAGTTTGGTACTGGTGGATCACCCGCGGCCCGGCGTCGCACTGATAACCCTGAATCGGCCGGAGCGGATGAACTCCATGGCCTTCGACATCATGCTCCCGCTCAAGGAGGCCCTGGAAAAGGTCACCTACGACAATTCGGTGCGCGTCGTCGTGCTGACCGGGGCCGGCCGCGGCTTTTCCTCCGGCGCCGATCACAAGTCCGCGGGCTCGGTGCCGCACGTCGAGGGGCTGACCCGCCCGACCTACGCGCTGCGCTCCATGGAGATCCTCGACGAGGTCATCCTGGCGCTGCGCCGGCTGCACCAACCGGTGATCGCCGCGGTCAACGGCCCCGCCATCGGCGGCGGCCTGTGCCTGGCCCTGGCCGCCGACATCCGGGTGGCCTCGACCAGCGCGTACTTCCGCGCCGCCGGCATCAACAACGGGCTGACCGCCAGCGAACTGGGGCTGTCCTACCTGCTACCGCGGGCCATCGGCTCGTCGCGCGCCTTCGAGATCATGCTGACCGGTCGCGACGTCACCGCCGAGGAGGCCGAACGCATCGGGCTGGTGTCCTGCCAGGTGCCCGAGGAGCAGCTGCTGGACACCTGCTATGCCATCGCCGCGCGGATAGCGGCCTTCTCCCGGCCGGGCATCGAGTTGACCAAGCGCACGCTGTGGAGTGGACTGGACGCCGGTAGCCTGGAAGGGCACATGCAAGCCGAAGGCTTGGGACAGCTTTTCGTCCGCCTGCTCACCGCCAACTTCGAAGAAGCAGTTGCCGCGCGCGCAGAACGACGACCCCCGGTGTTCACCGACGACAAATAGGCGTCTTTTCAACCAAGGAGAGCGATCGTGATCACGGCCACGGACCTCGAGGTCCGCGCTGGTGCGCGCATCCTGCTCTCCCCGGACGGTCCCGACCTGCGCGTGCAGCCCGGCGACCGGATCGGTCTGGTGGGCCGCAACGGCGCCGGTAAGACCACCACTCTGCGCATCCTGGCGGGGGAAACCGAGCCCTATGCGGGCGCGATCCACCGCGCCGGTGAAATCGGTTATCTGCCACAGGATCCCAAGGAGGGCGACCTCGACGTGCTGGCCCGCGACCGGGTCTTGTCGGCCCGCGGGCTCGACGTGTTGCTGACCGACCTGGAAAAGCAGCAGGCGTTGATGGCCGAGGTCGCCGACGACGACGCCCGCGACCGCGCGATCCGCCGGTACGGGCAGCTGGAGGAGCGTTTCGTCGCTCTCGGCGGCTACGGCGCGGAAAGCGAAGCGAGCCGCATCTGCGCGAGTCTCGGCCTGCCGGAACGGGTGCTGACGCAGCAGCTGCGCACCCTGTCCGGCGGGCAGCGCCGCCGGGTGGAACTGGCCCGCATCCTGTTCGCCGCGTCCGAGGGCGGCGCGGGTATGTCGGGTTCGTCGACCACGCTGCTGCTCGACGAGCCGACCAACCACCTGGACGCGGATTCCATCGGCTGGCTGCGCGATTTCCTGCGCGCACACACCGGTGGGCTGGTGATCATCAGCCACAACGTCGAACTGCTCGCCGACGTCGTCAACCGGGTGTGGTTCCTGGACGCGGTGCGCGGCGAGGTCGACGTCTACAACATGACGTGGCAGAAATACCTCGACGCGCGGGCCACCGACGAGCAGCGCCGGCGCCGGGAACGCGCGAACGCCGAACGCAAGGCCACCGCGCTGCGCTCACAGGCCGCCAAGCTCGGTGCGAAGGCCACCAAAGCCGTTGCCGCGCAGAACATGTTGCGTCGTGCCGACCGGATGATGGCCGCGCTCGACGACGAGCGGGTGGCCGACAAGGTGGCCCGCATCAAGTTCCCCGACCCGGCCGCGTGCGGGCGCACGCCGTTGGTGGCCACCGGGCTGAGCAAGTCCTACGGGTCGCTGGAGGTGTTCACCGGCCTCGACCTGGCGATCGACCGCGGCTCGCGGGTGGTGGTGCTGGGCCTCAACGGCGCCGGGAAGACCACCCTGCTGAGGATCCTGGCCGGCACCGAGGCGCCCGACACCGGGGGACTCGAGCCCGGGCACGGGCTGCGGATCGGCTACTTCGCCCAGGAGCACGACACGCTCGACAACGATGCGACCGTGTGGGAGAACATCCGCCACGCCGCACCGGATTCGGGCGAGCAGGATCTGCGGGGGCTGTTGGGCGCCTTCATGTTCAGCGGCCCCCAGCTCGACCAGCCGGCGGGCACCCTGTCCGGCGGCGAGAAGACCCGGCTCGCGCTGGCCGGGTTGGTGGCCTCGACCGCCAACGTGCTGCTGCTCGATGAGCCGACGAACAACCTCGACCCGGCCTCGCGCGAGCAGGTGCTCGACGCGCTGCGCAGTTACCAGGGCGCGGTGGTGTTGGTGACGCACGATCCGGGTGCCGCCGAGGCGCTCGACCCGCAGCGCGTCGTGCTGTTGCCCGACGGCACCGAGGACTTCTGGTCCGACGAATACTCCGATCTCATCGAGCTCGCCTGATTTGATGGCGGCGACCCGCTGCGCCTTGGCTGACCATGCCGCGCTCGCGATCGCCACGACTTCGCAGGCGATTCGGCGAAATCGGCCCGCGGCCGACGGCGGCTTCCTACGCTGGGTGCTTGCGATCGTGTCCCGCGTCGGAGGAGCCATGAAGAGAACACTGCAAAGGTCGGCCAAGACACGCGACCAGTTGTTGCACGAACTGCGCCACGCCTACGAAGGCGGCGCCAGCATCCGCAGCCTGGTCGCGAAGACCGGCAGGTCGTACGGGTCGATTCATAGCTTGCTGCGTGAGTCGGGCACCACGATGCGCAGCCGCGGCGGCCCCAACCGGACCGCCAAGATCGCGCGGGCGTAGCGTCACTGCGAAATCACATCCCCTTGTTCGCGGTGACGTTACGATCGCTTCTCAGAGTCGTTGCGGCGCACCGAGTTTTCCACCAGATCCAGGACCGCGGATAGGCGCTGCGGGTCCTCGCCGGACGCCGACCGGGCCACCAGACCGTCGAGCACCAGCTCCAAATAGCACTGCAGCACGTCGCCGGGCACGTCGTCGCGCACCCGGTGTGCCTCCTTCTGCCGGCGCAGCCGATCGGTGGTCGCCGCCGCCAGCTCGGCCGACCGTTCCGCCCATCCCCGGCTGAACGCGGGATCGTTGCGCAGCTTGCGGGCGATCTCCAATCTGGTGGCCAGCCAGTCGAACTGGTCCGGCGCGGCCAGCATGTCGCGCATCACCTGGATGAGTCCCGCGCGGGACGCCACGTCGGCCATCCGCTCGGCGTCCTCGTGGGCGAGGGCGAAAAACAGCGCGTCCTTGTCCCGGAAGTGGTGGAAGATCGCGCCGCGCGACATCCCGATCGCCTTCTCCAGCCGGCGGACCGTCGCCTGCTCGTAACCGTATTCGGCAAAGCAACGGCGGGCGCCGTCGAGGATCTGGCGGCGTCGAGCCGCCAGATGGTCCTCGCTGACCTTGGGCACGGGGTGAGGTGGATTCGGGCCGGGACTAGCCGGACTTCAGCATGTTGCGCAGCACGTACTGCAGGATGCCGCCGTTGCGGTAGTAGTCGGCCTCGCCGGGGGTGTCGATGCGCACCACCGCGTCGAACTCGACGTCGTCCCCGCCGTCCTTGGTTGCCTTGACGTGCACCGTCTTCGGCGTCTTGCCGTTGTTGAGCTCCTCGATCCCGGTGATGTCGAACACCTCGGTGCCGTCCAGGCCTAGGTCGGTGGCCGACTTGCCGTCGGGGAACTGCAACGGGATCACGCCCATGCCGATCAGGTTGGAGCGGTGGATCCGCTCGAAGGACTCGGCGATCACCGCGCGGACCCCCAGCAGCCGCGTTCCCTTGGCGGCCCAGTCTCGCGAGGAACCCGACCCGTATTCCTTACCGCCCAGCACCACCAGCGGAATGTCTTGTGCCGCATAGTTTTGCGCCGCGTCGTAGATGAACGCCTGCGGTCCGCCGTCCCGGGTGAAGTCGCGGGTGTAGCCGCCGGACACGTCGTCGAGCAGCATGTTGCGCAGCCGGATGTTGGCGAACGTGCCGCGGATCATCACCTCGTGGTTGCCGCGCCGCGAGCCGAAGGAGTTGTAGTCCTTGCGTTCCACGCCGTGCTCGTCGAGGTACTGCGCCGCCGGGGTGCCCGGCTTGATGCTGCTTGCGGGGGAGATGTGGTCGGTGGTCACCGAATCGCCCAGCAGCGCCAGCACGCGCGCGCCGGTGATGTCGGCGACCGGCTCGGGCTCGGCCGGCATGCCATCGAAGTACGGGGGCTTGCGGACGTAGGTCGAATCCGCGTTCCACTCAAAGGTATTGCCGCTCGGGGTGGGCAGGTTGCGCCACCGCTCGTCGCCCTTGAACACGTCGCCGTAGTTCTTGGTGAACATCTCGGAGTTGATCGCCGAGGCGATGGTGTCGGAGACGTCCTGCTGCGACGGCCAGATGTCCTTCAGGAAGACGTCGTTGCCTTCTTTGTCCTTGCCGAGGGGCTGGGATTCGAAGTCGAAGTCCATGGTGCCGGCCAGCGCGTAGGCGACCACCAGCGGCGGCGACGCCAGGTAGTTCATCTTGACGTCGGGGTTGATGCGGCCCTCGAAGTTCCGGTTGCCCGAGAGCACGGCGGTCACCGACAGGTCGTTGTCGTTGACGGCCTTCGAGATTTCGTCGGGCAGCGGACCGGAGTTGCCGATGCAGGTGGTGCAGCCGTAGCCCACCAGGTAGAACCCGAGCTTCTCCAGATACGGCCACAGGCCGGCTTTGTCGTAATAGTCGTTGACCACCTGCGAGCCGGGAGCCATGGTGGTCTTCACCCACGGCTTGGACGTCAGTCCCTTCTCGACGGCGTTGCGGGCCAGCAGCGCGGCGCCCAGCATCACCTCGGGGTTGGAGGTGTTGGTGCACGACGTGACCGCCGCGATCACCACCGCGCCGTGGTCGAGCACGAATTCGCCTCGCTCGTCGGACTTTACGGTCACCGGGTTGCTCGGGCGGCCCTTGGCGTGCGCGGCCGCCGAGTGCACCTCGGGCACGTCGTCGGCATGACCATTCGACACCGCGCCGGGGTCGCTGGCCGGGAAGGTCTCCTCGACCGACTCGTCCAGCTTCGAGTAGCCCTGCTGGCCGTCGGCGTCACCGTCGACATAGCTGAGGATCTGCTCACGGAAGGTGGACTTGGCCGCCGACAAGGCGATTCGGTCCTGCGGGCGCTTGGGGCCGGCGATCGACGGCACCACCGTTGAGAGGTCGAGCTCGAGGTACTCCGAGAACGCGGGCTCGTGGTCGGGGTCGTGCCACAACCCCTGCTCTTTGGCGTAGGCCTCCACCAGCGCCAGTTGCGCCTCGGTGCGGCCGGTGAACCTCAAGTAGGAGATGGTCTCCTCGTCGATGGGGAAAATGGCTGCGGTGGAACCGAATTCGGGGCTCATGTTGCCCAGCGTGGCGCGGTTGGCCAGCGGCACCTCGGACACGCCCTTGCCGTAGAACTCGACGAACTTGCCGACGACACCGTGCTTGCGCAGCATCTCGGTGACGGTCAGCACGACGTCGGTGGCGGTGACGCCGGCCTGGATCTCCCCGGTCAGCTTGAAGCCGACCACGCGCGGGATCAGCATCGACACCGGCTGGCCCAGCATCGCGGCCTCGGCCTCGATGCCGCCAACGCCCCAGCCCAGCACGCCCAGGCCGTTGACCATCGTGGTGTGCGAGTCGGTTCCCACACAGGTGTCGGGGTATGCGACGCCGTCGCGCTCCATCACGACGCTGGCCAGGTACTCGATGTTGACCTGGTGCACAATGCCGGTGCCCGGAGGCACCACCTTGAAGTCCTGGAACGCGCCTTGGCCCCAGCGCAGGAACTGGTAGCGCTCGCCGTTGCGCTGGTATTCGATCTCGACGTTGCGCTCGAACGCGTCGGCCGTGCCGAACAGGTCGGCGATCACCGAGTGGTCGATCACCAGGTCGGCCGGCGCCAGCGGGTTGACCTTGTCCGGCTTGCCGCCGAGGTCGCCGATGGCCTCGCGCATGGTGGCCAGGTCGACGATGCAGGGCACACCGGTGAAGTCCTGCATCACCACGCGGGCGGGCGTGTACTGGATCTCAATGCTGGGTTCCGCCTTGGGATCCCAGTTCGCGATGGCCTCGATGTGGTCTTTGGTGATGTTGGCGCCGTCCTCGTTGCGCAACAGGTTTTCGGCCAGCACCTTGAGGCTGTAGGGCAGCTTCTCGGTGTTGGGAACGGCGTCGAGGCGATAGATCTGGTAACTCTGGTCGCCGACCTTGAGGGTGTCGCGGGCTTCGAACGAATTCACAGAATCAGTCACTTCAACTCCAGAGTCTTTAGTTCTCCCACCGCGACGGGCCGTGTCGGCGGTGCGGTGCCAACTTTAACAGTACGCTTGTCCTGCATTACGCCGGCACTCCTGATTGCAGTCTTGTCGCCGCGGCCGCCGGTTTAAACCCTCGCGACGTCTCCAATCCTTGGCCGAGCGCCACGCTAAAGTGACCGCCGTGGCCGAGAGTCACGCCAGCGTGACGGGCACATGAGGAGGGACGCGATGACCGTGCAGGCCTTGCCGCTCTACATTCCGGTGGACGTCGACATGACCATGGTGAAGGCTCAGGTCGCCGCCACCGGAGTCAGCGCCCCGCCGTCGGCGCTGCCGGGACTGCTCGACGTGGTCAACCAGGCACACGCCGACGGCATCAACCTCAAGATCGTGCTGCTCGACCACAACCCCCCGAACGACACCCCGCTGCGCGACATCTCGACGGTGGTCGGCGCGGATTATCACGACGCGACGGTGCTGACGCTGAGCCCGAGCTACGTCGGCAGCTACAGCACGCAGTTTCCGCGCGTCACGCTCGAGGCCGGCGAGGACATCGCCAAGACCGGCAATCCGGTGGTCTCCGCGCAGCATTTCTTGCACGAGTTGGACACGCCCGAGTTTCCCTGGACCGGGCTGACGATTTTCCTGTTGATCGCCGTCCTCGCGGCGGCCGTCGGCACCCGGGTGTTGCAGGTGCGTAGCAAGCGCTCAGCAACGACGGACGATACCGCGGCCACCCCGGCAGTCGACACCAATACCGCCGTGTAGCCACCAATATTCGCTTCTTCGGGTTCCGTCGACGAACCCTCGCGGCAAGCTGCGGCAAACCGGGCAGGTCACCGTTCGGTCACATTAAACGCACGTAGAGAGTGCGATTTCGGTGGAGCGTTTGCACGCCCACCCGTGTGACGTACGGTGCAAATGATGCTGGTGTTGTCTTTGGCGCCTTTCGGGGAACCTGTGGCTGGCGCCGCCCGTCGTGTTGAGCCGTAGGAGACCTGAGTCGAATGAGACGCACACGCTGGGGGTCTTCTGCGCGACCGGCCGCAAGGCTGATGCGGCCCGTCGTCCCATCCGTTTTGAGCCTCGCGCTGCTGATCGCGACGCCGGGCCTCGCGGACGCCGATCCCACCGCCGACAACCTGGCCGCACTCATCGCCGACGTCGCGAAGGCCAACCAGCGGCTGCAGAACCTCAGCGCCGAGATCCAGACCGAGCAGGAAAGCGTCAACAAGGCCCTGGTCGACGTGGAGACCGCGCGGGACAACGCGGCCACCGCCCAGCACGACGTGGAGACCAGCCAGCAGGCGGTCAAGGACGCCAACATCGCCATCGCCGGGGCGCAGCGCCGCTTCGACACGTTCGCCGCGGCCACCTATATGAACGGCCCGTCGAACAGCTACCTGACGGCGAGCAGCCCCGACGACATCATCGCGACCGAAGCCGCCGCCAAGAACCTGACCACGAGCTCGCAGACCGTGATGGCCAAGCTGCAGCAGGCCCGCACCGAGCAGGTGAACAAGGAATCGGCGGCGCGGCTGGCCAAGCAGAACGCCGACAAGGCCGCCGCCGACGCCAAGGCCAGCCAGGACGCGGCGGTGGCGGCGCTGACCAACTCCAAGCAGAAGTTCGAGCAGCAACGCGAAGACATCATTCGCCTTGCCGCCGAACGGGATCAGGCTCAGGTCAAGCTGGAGGCGGCCAAGCGCGAGGCCGCGCGGCAGTGGTCCGCCGGCGCCGGCGGACCGGGAGCGCCCGCGTCGGGCGACCGGTGGGACACCGGATCGCCCGGAGCGCCCGCGCCGTCGTCCGGGGGCCGTCAGTGGGATGGCGCCTGGGACCCGACGCTGCCGATGATCCCGAGCGCCAACGTTCCCGGCGACCCGATCGCGGTGATCAACCAGGTGCTCGGCATCTCGGCCACCTCGACTCAGGTCACCGCCGGCCTGGGCCGCAACTTCCTGCAGCAGATGGGCATCCTCAAGCCCGACGACACCGGCATCACCAACGCGGGGCCCGGCGGCGTCGGCGGGCGCATTCCCCGGGTGTACGGCCGGCAGGCCACCGAATACGTGATCCGGCGCGGCATGTCGCAGATCGGCGTGCCCTACTCCTGGGGCGGCGGCAACGCGGCAGGCCCGAGCAAGGGCATCGACTCCGGGGCCGGCATCACCGGCTTCGACTGTTCGGGGCTGGTGCTGTACTCGTTCGCCGGGGTGGGCATCAAGCTGCCGCACTACTCGGGCTCGCAGTACAACCTGGGCCGCAAGATCCCGTCCGCACAGATGCGCCGCGGCGACGTCATCTTCTACGGCCCGGGCGGCAGCCAGCACGTCACGATCTACCTCGGCGACGGCCAGATGCTCGAGGCCCCCGACATCGGGTTGAAGGTCCGCGTCGCACCGGTGCGCACCAGCGGCATGACGCCCTACGTGGTCCGCTACATCGAGTGGTGATCCAGTGAGTACTGAACGAGGAGCCATGCGCCGCAACCGGTTTCGTCTCATCAACTTCGCCTGGATCACCGCAGTGGTGTCCGGGCTGATGTTTTGTGTGGCGGGTCCGGCTCCTCTCGCCGGGGCCGACCCCGGCCAGTGGGACCCCACCCTGCCGGCCCAGATCAGCGCCGGTGCGCCCGGTGACCCGCTCGCCGTCGCCAACGCGTCGCTGCAGGCCACCGCCCAGGCCACCCAGACCACGATGGATCTGGGCAAGCAGTTCCTGAGCGGGCTCGGGATCAACCTCGGTGGCGACCCTCCCGCGGCGGCGGCCACTCCGAGCAACCCGGGCGCCAAGATTCCGCGGGCGAACGGCCGGCAGGCCATCGAGTACGTGATCCGCCGGATGGGCTCCCAGATGGGGGTGCCGTATTCGTGGGGCGGTGGCTCGCTCGAGGGGCCGAGCAAGGGCGTCGGCGACGGCGCCAACATCACCGGCTTCGACTGCTCGGGGCTGATGCGGTACGGCTTCGCCGGCGTCGGCGTGCTGATCCCGCGGTTCTCCGGTGACCAGTACAACGCCGGCCGCCACATCCCGCCGGATCAGGCCAGGCGCGGCGACCTGATCTTCTACGGCCCGGGCGGCAGCCAGCACGTGACGATGTACCTGGGCAACGGCCAGATGCTCGAGGCGTCGGGCAGCGCCGCCAAGGTTACGGTCAGCCCGGTTCGTAAGCCCGGCATGACGCCGTTCCTGACCAGGATCATCGAGTACTGACCCCACGTTCGGTTCGGTGGGCGGGCCCCCGGGCCGGTGCACCAGCGTCGACGGAATTCGGCGGGCCTGGAATAGTTGGACGCGGGCACGTCGCCACGACATGAGTCGTGCCAGCAGTGTGTCCGATTGAGCTTTGTCGGTTGAGCGGTGGAAGGTAGCAGTTCATGACAGCAGCAGGTGGGCCGCCGCCAGGCGCCAGCGGTTACTCGGGCCCGGGCGGGCAAACCGGCCCGGCTCACGAAGCGCCGACGGGCGGTGGCAACGGACTGGCCGGCGAGGTGCAGACCCTGGAACGGGCCATCTTCGAGGTCAAGCGCATCATCGTCGGCCAGGACCAGCTGGTGGAGCGCATGCTGGTCGGCCTGTTGTCCAAGGGGCACGTGCTGCTCGAGGGTGTGCCCGGCGTGGCCAAGACGCTGGCCGTCGAGACCTTCGCCAAGGTGGTCGGCGGGACCTTCGCGCGCATCCAGTTCACGCCCGACCTGGTGCCCACCGACATCATCGGTACCCGCATCTACCGGCAGGGCAAGGAAGAGTTCGACACCGAGCTCGGCCCGGTGGTGGTCAACTTCCTGCTCGCCGACGAGATCAACCGCGCGCCGGCCAAGGTGCAGTCGGCGCTGCTGGAGGTCATGCAGGAGCGGCACGTGTCGATCGGCGGCAAGACCTTCCCGCTGCCCAACCCGTTCCTGGTGATGGCCACGCAGAACCCGATCGAGCACGAGGGTGTGTACCCGCTGCCCGAGGCCCAGCGCGACCGCTTCCTGTTCAAGATCAACGTCGGCTACCCGTCGCCGGAGGAGGAGCGGGAGATCATCTATCGGATGGGCGTGCGCCCGCCGGAGCCCAAGCAGATCCTGAACACCGGCGACCTGCTGCGGCTGCAGGACATCGCGGCCAACGTCTTCGTCCACCACGCGCTGGTCGACTACGTGGTGCGCGTGGTGACCGCCACCCGTCACCCCGAACAGCTCGGCATGAACGACGTCAAGACGTGGATCTCGTTCGGGGCCTCGCCCCGCGCCTCGCTGGGCATCATCGCGGCGTCCCGGTCGCTGGCGCTGGTCCGCGGCCGTGACTACGTGATCCCGCAGGACGTCGTGGACGTCATCCCCGACGTGCTGCGCCACCGGCTAGTGCTCACCTACGACGCGCTGGCCGACGAGATCTCACCGGAGATCGTCATCAACCGGGTGCTGCAGACGGTTGCCCTGCCTCAGGTGAACGCCGTTCCGCAGCAAGGTCATTCGGTGCCCCCGGTGATGCAACCCGCCGGCGCGGCCAGCGGTCGGTGACCGACCCCAAGCGGGCGGCGGTCCATCCGCCATCGATGCAGCGGGGTCAGATCGACGACCCGAAGCTGTCGGCGGCGCTGCGCACCCTCGAGCTCACCGTCAAGCGCAAGCTCGACGGGGTGCTGCACGGCGATCACCTCGGCCTGATCCCGGGGCCGGGCTCGGAGCCGGGGGAGTCGCGCGAGTACCAGCCCGGCGACGACGTCCGCCGGATGGACTGGGCCGTCACCGCGCGGACCACACACCCGCACGTGCGGCAGATGATCGCCGACCGCGAGCTGGAAACCTGGCTGGTGGTCGACATGTCGGCCAGCCTGGACTTCGGCACCACCGTCTGCGAGAAGCGGGACCTGGCCGTCGCGGCCGCGGCCGCGATCACCTTCCTCAACAGCGGGGGCGGCAACCGGCTGGGCGCGATCGTCTCCACCGGCGCCAACATCACCCGGGTGCCGGCCCGCTCCGGGCGCCAGCACGAGCAGACGCTGCTGCGCACCATCGCCACCACGCCCCGGGCCCCGGTCGGGGTGCGCGGCGACCTGGCGACGGCGATCGACTCGCTGCGCCGCCCGGAACGCCGCCGCGGCATGGCGGTGATCATCAGCGACTTCCTCGGGCCGATCAACTGGATGCGCCCGCTGCGCGCCGTCGCCGCCCGGCACGAGGTGCTGGCCGTCGAGGTGCTGGACCCCCGCGACGTCGAGCTGCCCGACATCGGTGACGTGGTGCTGCAGGACGCCGAGTCCGGCGTCACCCGCGAATTCACCATCGACGCCCAGCTGCGCGACGATTTCGCCAAAGCCGCCGCGGCGCACCGCGCCGACGTGGCACGCACCATCCGCAGCTGCGGGGCCCCGATCCTGACGCTGCGCACCGACCGTGACTGGATCGCCGACATCGTGCGCTTTGTCGAATCCCGCCGGCGCGGTGCATTGGCAGGGCGGCAGTGACCCTGCCGCTACTCGGCCCAATGTCGTTGTCGGGCTTTGAACATTCGTGGTTCTTTCTGTTCCTGCTCGTCGTCGTCGGGCTGGCCGCGCTCTACATCCTGATGCAGTTGGCGCGGCAGCGGCGCATGCTGCGGTTCGCCAACATGGAGCTGCTGGAAAGCGTCGCCCCCAAGCGGCCACCCAGGTGGCGGCACGTGCCGGCAATTCTGCTCATCGCCTCGCTGGTGCTGTTCACCATTGCGATGGCGGGCCCGACGAACGACGTCCGGATTCCCCGCAACCGCGCGGTGGTGATGCTGGTCATCGACGTCTCACAATCCATGCGCGCCACCGACGTGCAGCCCACCCGAATGGCGGCCGCCCAGGAGGCCGCCAAGCAGTTCGCCGACGAGCTGACCCCGGGCATCAACCTCGGGCTGATCGCCTATGCGGGCACCGCGACGGTATTGGTGTCGCCCACGACCAACCGCGAATCGACCAAGACCGCGCTGGGCAAGCTGCAGTACGCGGACCGCACCGCGACCGGGGAGGGCATCTTCACCGCCCTGCAGGCCATCGCGACGGTGGGCGCGGTGATCGGCGGCGGCGACAAACCGCCGCCGGCGCGCATCGTGCTGTTCTCCGACGGCAAGGAGACGATGCCGACCAACCCGGACAACCCGAAGGGCGCCTTCACGGCCGCGCGCACCGCCAAGGACCAGGGCGTGCCGATCTCGACCATCTCGTTCGGCACCCCATACGGCTTCGTCGAGATCAACGACCAGCGCCAGCCGGTGCCCGTGGACGACGAGACGCTGAAGAAAGTGGCCCAGCTCTCGGGTGGGAACGCCTACAACGCAGCGTCATTGGAGGAACTGAAATCCGTCTACGCGACGCTGCAGCAGCAGATCGGCTACGAGACCATCAAGGGCGACGCCAGCGTGGGCTGGGTGCGGCTGGGCGCGCTGGTGCTGGCGCTGGCCGCGCTGGCGGCGTTGCTGATCAACCGGCGCCTACCGACGTAGCGTCTCAGCCGGCGGCGATGACCGCCGAGGGCGGGTAGGACGCGGGGATCGGATTGAGATTCGGCACCACGGGGACGCCCGGCGACACCGGGTCGACGCGGCTGAGTGTGAAGCGCGCCCCGCCGGCCAGTTCCCGCGGCGTGCAGATGAACTGCGGGGTGGCCTGGAGCCGCCAGCGCTCCTGCGCCAGGCAGGCGCGCTGTCCGTTTCGGGTGGCGGCGTCGAGCAGCGCAAGCGCATCAGCCCATGATTCGTCGGTGCGCGTCTCCAGCACGATCGGCTTGCCGTGGGCGTGCGCGGCCAGGTAGTCGAGCGCGACGGGCACGCCGGTCAGCTCGTCGCGGTCTCGGCGCAGCGAGTCGGTGGTGAGCGCGAGCGCCACCCCGACCGCCAGGCTGACGGCCGCGACGCCGGGCGCCAGGCGCCGGGCCACCGGCTGCTGCCGTGAGGTCACCAGCACCATCAGCGCCGACGAACCCAGGATCAGCAGAACCAGCGGCAGCGCGTAGGAGAAGACGCCGATGTACGACTGCCAGAGGTGGTCCACGCCGTACCAGCAGTAGAAGGCGAACAGCGCGGTGGCCAGGGCGGTGACCCGAAGCAGACGGCGGAAGAAGCCGCACACAGCCTCGTCGATGTCGGGGTGCGACAGCTTGCGGACCAGCGCCAGATCCGCCGCGAACAGTCCCACCAGGAACACCGCGCCGAGTGCGGGACCCGGGCCCCAGAACTGCGCGAGGAATCGCGCGGCCGCAACCGGTGGGTTCGGGGAGCGGTGGCCGTAGGCCAGGTACTGCGGGATCTCGCCCGGCCAGTGCAGGATCACGTTGAGCACCATCGGAAGCAGGAACAACGCCAACACCGCGGAGGCGACCAGCACGTCGCGGCGGTGCGTGAGCAGCTCGCGCCGCCGGGGCACGAGCGCCGCCAGCGCGAGCAGGGGCACCAGCAGCAGGAATTCCGCGTGCCCGTGCACCAGCAGGCCGCCGGCCAGCACCATGATCCACAGGTGGCGCAGCCGTCCGGCCGCGACCGACGCGACCGCCACGAGGTAGAGAAGGAAGGGTGCGAAGCAGGCGTGCGGCATCCAGGTGGAGCACACCAGCTGGGGGTGTTCGGCGAGGAAGACGAGGGTGACGCCGGCCGCCGTGAGCACCGCCGGCGCCGAGCGCACCCACGTGTAGAGGATGGTCAGCGCGAGGGCGATCAGCGTCGCGTTGAGGGCCATGATCGCGATCGCCTGCCCGTTGTAGGCCGCCGGAACGACACGGGTCACGTCGTGCAGCAACCATTCGCCGGCGGCCTGCACGTAGAAGAACGCCGGGCCGGGATGGTGGAAGCCGACCCTGGAGTAGTGCCCGGTCAGCAGGGCGAAATGCTTGGCCTGCATGGTGAGAATCGAGTTGGCCGCCGGATCCCCGGCCTCGTAGACGGGATGGCCGAACAGCCCGTGGTTGCGTACCAGCAGGAGGACGAGCAAGCCGCCGCAGCAAACGGCGAAGAGCGCCGCGGCTCGGGCGTCGATCCTGAAGGGTCGGGTCGGGGCTGCGGCCATCAGGCTCAGATCCTAGGGGAGCCGCCCCGGGCTCGCGCGTCGCGTTCGCGCTGAGCCGATTGCAGCTCTGGCCGGCCGAGGCGATAAGTTGGCCGGGTGACTGAAGCAGCCACTGAACCCGCCGCCAACGGCGTCAAACCGGCATTCGTATCCCGTTCCGTCCTGGTCACCGGTGGAAACCGGGGGATCGGCCTGGCGATCGCGCAGCGGTTGGCCGCCGACGGCCACAAGGTGGCCGTCACGCACCGCGGATCCGGGGCGCCCGAGGGGCTGTTCGGTGTCGAGTGCGACGTCACCGACAACGACGCCATCGACCGCGCCTTCAAGGAGGTCGAGGAGCACCAGGGCCCGGTCGAGGTGCTGGTGTCCAACGCAGGCATCTCCAAGGACGCGTTCCTCATCCGGATGACCGAGGAGCGCTTCGAGGAGGTCATCAACGCCAACCTCACCGGGGCGTTCCGGGTGACCCAGCGCGCGGCGCGCAGCATGCAGAAGAAGCGGTTCGGCCGGATCATCTACATCGGCTCGGTGTCCGGGAGCTGGGGCATCGGCAACCAGTCCAACTACGCGGCCGCCAAGGCCGGGCTGATCGGGATGGCCCGGTCGATTTCCCGGGAGCTGTCCAAGGCCGGGGTGACCGCCAACGTGGTGGCCCCCGGCTACATCGACACCGAGATGACGCGCGCGCTGGACGAGCGGATTCAGGCCGGGGCGCTGGACTTCATCCCGGCGAAGCGGGTAGGCACCGCCGCGGAGGTCGCCGGGGTGGTCAGCTTCCTGGCGTCCGAGGACGCGAGTTACATCGCCGGTGCGGTTATCCCGGTCGACGGCGGCATGGGCATGGGCCACTGACTTCAACTACGACACAAGGATATTGAGGACGGACATGGCAGGACTGCTCGACGGCAAACGGATTCTGATCTCCGGGATCATCACCGATTCGTCGATCGCGTTTCATATCGCCAAGGCGGCCCAGGAGGCGGGTGCGCAGTTGGTGCTCACCGGGTTTGACCGGTTGCGCCTGATTCAGCGCATCGCCGACCGGTTGCCGGAGAAGGCGCCGTTGATCGAACTCGACGTGCAAAACGAGGAGCACCTGAACTCGCTCGCCGAGCGGATCACGGCCGAGATCGGCGAGGGCAACAAGCTCGACGGTGTGGTGCACTCGATCGGTTTCATGCCGCAGACCGGGATGGGCATCAACCCGTTCTTCGACGCGCCGTACGAGGACGTCTCGAAAGGCATTCACATCTCGGCGTATTCGTACGCCTCGCTGGCCAAGGCGACGCTGCCGATCATGAACCCCGGCGGCTCCATCGTGGGCATGGATTTCGACCCCAGCCGGGCGATGCCGGCCTACAACTGGATGACGGTGGCCAAGAGCGCGCTGGAATCGGTCAACCGATTCGTGGCGCGCGAGGCGGGCAAGTTCGGTGTGCGCTCCAATCTCGTTGCCGCGGGCCCCATCCGGACGCTGGCCATGAGCGCCATCGTCGGCGGTGCGCTCGGCGAGGAGGCGGGCGCGCAGATGCAGCTGCTCGAGGAGGGCTGGGACCAGCGCGCCCCCATCGGCTGGAACATGAAGGACCCGACGCCGGTCGCCAAGACGGTGTGCGCGTTGCTCTCCGACTGGCTGCCGGCGACGACGGGGACCATCATCTACGCCGACGGTGGCGCAAGCACGCAATTGCTGTAAAAGCGGAATTGCTCTAACTCCTAATGGAATTCGACGCCGTCCTGCTGCTGTCCTTCGGTGGGCCGGAAGGTCCCGAGCAGGTTCGGCCGTTCCTGGAGAACGTCACCCGGGGCCGCAACGTGCCCCCCGAACGCCTTGACCACGTCGCCGAGCACTACCTGCATTTCGGCGGGGTGTCGCCGATCAACCGGATCAACCTCGCGCTGATCCAGCAGCTGGAAGCCGAACTGGGTAACCGCGGCCTGGACCTGCCGGTCTACTTCGGCAATCGGAACTGGGAACCCTATATCGAAGACACCGTCGCGACGATGCGGGACAACGGAATTCGTCGGGCCGCGGTATTCACCACGTCGGCATGGAGCGGCTATTCCAGCTGCACGCAATACGTCGAGGACATCGCGCGGGCGCGCGCGGCGGCCGGGCCCGATGCGCCTGAGTTGGTCAAGCTGCGGCCCTATTTCGACCACCCGCGGTTCGTGCGGATCTTCGCCGACACCATCGGTGCGGCGTCGGGCGCGCTGACCGCCGAACAACAGGCCGGCGCTCGTCTGGTGTTCACCGCGCATTCCATCCCGGTGGCCGCCGACGACCGGCTCGGCCCGCAGCTGTACAGCCGCCAAGTCGGCTATGCCGCAAGCCTTGTGGCGGCCGCCGCCGGCTACGCCGAGTACGACCTGGCGTGGCAATCCCGGTCGGGGCCGCCCCAGGTTCCGTGGCTGGAGCCCGACGTCGCCGACCACCTGGCCGCGCTGGCGCGGGCCGGCACCACGGCCGTCATCGTCTGCCCGGTCGGGTTTGTGGCCGACCACATCGAGGTGGTGTGGGACCTCGACAACGAGCTGGCGGCCCAGGCGGCAGCGGCGGGCGTGACGCTGGTGCGGGCCTCGACGCCCAACGCCCACCCGCGTTTCGCGCAGCTGGCCGCCGACCTGATCGACGAACTGCGCTACGGCCGGGCGCCCGAGAGGACAGCCGGGCCGGACCCGGTGCCGGGCTGCCTGGCCAGCGTCAACGGCGCGCCGTGCCGCCCGCCGCACTGCGCGGCCGGCGCTGGTGACTAATCGCCCCAGGCGGAATGCAGGATCGCGGTCACGGCCGCCATCCGCGCCGAACGCACCACGGCGGTCAGCGGTCGCAGCGCGTCGCTGGCGATGCGCGCCTCCGAGGATGACTGGGTTCCCAGCGGTTCCGGGCCCGCGGCGACGGGCGCGGTGAAACGGTCCGGAGAGTCGGATCGGCTCAGCCCCGCGCTGACCGCGATGATGGCGTCGACGTGCGCGGCTTTCTCCAGCACCCGCAGCGCTCGCGTCGGCGCGTGGTCGGGAATGCGGTGTTGCCGTGCGGATTCCAGCAGTTGCTCGACCAGCCCACGTGGGTCGTCCACGTCGGAGGCCGCCGCTCCCAGCCCGATCGCGCCCAGCGCGTCGGCGGCCGAGCGGACCGCCGAGCGCAGCGTGTACTCGGCGTCGCCGAGCTCGTAATGGTCCAGCACCGGCGCGCCGGGCAGCGAGTACACCGCCCACGTCAGCGCGCACAGCTCCGCCAGCCGCGTCTCGTAGTCGTCGGGCGCGTCCTCGTCGTCCTCGTAGGAGAATTCGGGCACCAGGCCGACGGCGGCGGCGGGATTGCGGGGATTGGCGATGATCACCGCCTCCCCGGCGGCCAGGGCGTCCCGCTCGAACTGCGTTCCCGGCGCCAGCCCGCGCACATCGCCGGGCACCGGCAAAACCACGTTGATCGTCCCGCGCATCAAGCCGAGCGCATCCGGCGTCGGCGTCGGCCGGCCGATCGCGGCGCGCAATGTCTGCAGCAACGTGACGGTCCCGGCGTCGTGCACATCGGGCCAGGGCAGCCCGGTGTGGCCCGCCGCGACGGCATCATACGCGGTCACCGATTGCTTTGGCGCCCAAACGGATAACGCGTCCAGGACGTCATCGGGCGCGGCCTTTCCGGCGAGCCAGGCATTGGCCCACAGGGACAGCGAAACACTGGGACACCACACGAGAACGCAGTGTAGTTGTTTTGCCCGGCAAAGGCGGATCACGCGTATTCTTGCCGCATGCCCGCCGCGCTGCTTTGGCTAATATTCGCGCTGGTGCTGGCCGGTGCGGAGGCACTCACCGGCCATTTGTTTTTGGTGATGCTCGGTGGGGGCGCACTGGCCGCCTCGCTAACCAGTTGGCTGACCGACTTTCCGGCGTGGGCGAACGGCGCGGTGTTCCTGGTCGTCTCGGTGTTGCTGTTGGTGGTGGTTCGCCCGCCGCTGAAGCGACGACTGACGCCGGCCGGGATGCCGCGCTTGGGAATCGAGGCGCTGCAGGGCAAAACCGCGCTGGTGCTCGAGCGGGTCGCACGCGACGAGGGCCAGGTGAAACTCGACGGCCAGGTATGGACTGCGCGTCCGCTCAACGACGGCGAGGTCTACGAACCCGGTGAGCCCGTCACCGTCATGCAGATCGACGGTGCCACCGCGGTGGTGTTCAGGAGCAGTCTGTAGCGGCGGCGAGAACCGCTGCGAAGGAAAGGAAGTCCGATGCAAGGTGCGGTTGCTGGTTTGGTACTGCTGGCCGTCTTGGTGATCTTCGCCATCGTCGTGGTGGCCAAGTCGGTGGCGCTCATACCTCAGGCAGAGGCGGCGGTGATCGAACGGCTGGGACGCTACAGTCGCACGGTCAGCGGGCAACTCACGCTGTTGGTGCCGTTCATCGATCGGGTTCGCGCCCGGGTGGATCTGCGCGAGCGGGTGGTGTCGTTCCCGCCGCAGCCGGTGATCACCGAGGACAACCTGACCCTCAACATCGACACGGTGGTCTACTTCCAGGTCACCGTGCCCCAGGCCGCCGTCTACGAGATCAGCAACTACATCGTCGGCGTGGAGCAGCTCACCACCACCACGCTGCGCAACGTCGTCGGCGGCATGACGCTAGAGCAGACGCTGACCTCGCGCGACCAGATCAACGGGCAACTGCGCGGCGTGCTCGACGAGGCGACCGGCCGCTGGGGGCTGCGCGTCGCCCGGGTCGAACTGCGCAGCATCGACCCGCCGCCGTCGATCCAGGCGTCGATGGAAAAGCAGATGAAGGCCGACCGCGAGAAGCGGGCGATGATCCTGACCGCCGAAGGCATGCGGGAGGCGGCGATCAAGGAGGCGGAGGGGCAGAAGCAGGCGCAGATCCTGGCCGCCGAGGGCGCCAAGCAGGCCGCGATCCTGGGCGCCGAGGCCGACCGGCAGTCCCGGATGCTGCGCGCCCAGGGTGAACGCGCCGCGGCATACCTGCAGGCGCAGGGACAGGCCAAGGCGATCGAGAAGACGTTCGCCGCGATCAAGGCCGGCCGGCCCACCCCCGAGATGCTGGCCTACCAGTATCTGCAGACATTGCCCGAGATGGCGCGCGGCGACGCCAACAAGGTGTGGGTGGTGCCCAGCGACTTCAACGCGGCGTTACAGGGATTCACCAAGCTGCTGGGAACCCCGGGCCAGGACGGGGTGTTCCGCTTCCAGCCGTCACCCGTCGATGACGCGCCCAAGCACAGCGCCGACGACGACGCCGACGTCGCCGACTGGTTCTCCACCGAAACCGACCCCGCCATCGCCCAGGCGGTGGCCAAGGCCGAGGCGATCGCGCGTCAGCCGGCGGACGGCGCCGCGGGGGAGCTGACTCCCTAGGATTGACGCATGAGCGTGTTGACTTCCCCGAAGACCTACACGGCGCTCGGCGTGTTCCACGCCGTCGACGCGGTGGCGTGCGGCGTGCAGGTGGCCCCGATCAAGAAGGTCCTCGACGACGTGGGCCTCCCGGAGAACATCCGGCCCGTGCTGCCGGCGGTGAAGGCGGCCGCTGCGGTCGGTCTGCTGTCGGTCCACCGCTTTCCGGCGCTGGCGCGGTTGACGACGGCGATGCTGACGTTGTACTTCGTGCTGGCGGTCGGCGCGCACGTTCGGGTGCGCGACAAGGTCGTCAACGGCCTTCCGGCCGCGCTGTTTTTGGCGCTGGTCGCCGCGATGACGATCAAGGGGCCGGAAGAGGGCTAATCGAGGCGCAACTCGACCAGCGGCAGGGGGGTGTCGGTGTCGGTGATCGGGACGCCGAGCGTCTGCTCCAGCACCGGGCGCATCCTTTCCCACGCTTTGGGGTGACGGGTCCGGTAGGCGGCCAGGGTGCGATCGGCCTCCGGCGTGGTCAGCACCCGCGCGGTAGCGGTCCTGGGCGCGTGGCTGCCCGCGTACACCCGCACCCGGGGGTTGGCTTCAATGTTGCGGAACCACTGGGCTTTTCGGCCGAAGCCCGAGGCGACGACATAGGTGTCGGGCACGGAGTGGTCGACGACCTCCAGCGCCGCGTAGCGCGGCAGTCCCGACTTGCGGCCGACATGCTCGAGCAGCAGGATGCGGGAACCGAAGAGCGCGCCCGCGCGGGCTTTGTACATCCATATCGGCGCGCGCATGAGGCGGCGCGAGCGCAGCAGCCGCCCGGCGAGGCTGGCGAGGCTGTCCGATGTCATGCGGCTCTCCTCGGTCGTCGGGATAACCGAGACGCTACTGGGCCGACGCCGGTCGCCGTCACGACGTCGGGCATCGTGACGGCGACAGGCTCAGTTGTCAGGGATGCGGCGCGGGGGACGCCGGCGGTGTCGGGGATCCCTCGCCCGGGGGCGGCGGCCAGAAGCCGCGCGGGGGTCCCGGCGGCCCGGGCGGCGGCGGGTACGGGGGCGGCGGCGGATAGAACGGTGGTGGTTCGACCTCCCCGTCGCTCAGCGCGGGACTGATCCCGCGGTCGCCGTACGCGGTGCCGTCGGCCGTGACCACGAGCGCCCGGATCCCGCCGCCGTTCAGCTCGGCGGCGAGCAGATCGGGCGAGGTGCGCGCGGCGTTCAACGCGTCCGCGCGCGAGGTCGCGGCCAGCAGCCGATCGTGCAGATTGCGGTGGGCGAGAACGCCCATCGTGATGTCGATGGTGACTCCGAGCACCACCAGCAGGACGGCCAGCAGGGCCAGCACCACCAGCGTCACGCGACGTTGCAGCGACGGCGTCGGCGTCGTCGACACGGCCGTCATGACCGCTCGGCCTGCAGGCGATAACCGATCCCGCGCACGGTGTGCAGGATCCGCGGCCCATGCGCCTCGAGCTTGCGCCGCAGCCCGCTGACATGGACCTGCACCAGGTTCGGGTCGTAGGCGTCGTAGCCCCACACCCCGTTCAGGATCTGGCCCGCGCTGACGATCCGGCCGCGCTGCTCCACCAGGAAAGCCAGCACGCGCAGCTCGGTGGCGGTCAGATCCAGCCGGTGTCCGCCGCGCGCGGCCACGCCGGCGCCGAGGTCCAGCGTGACGTCGCCCACCTGAATCACCTCCGATAGCCGGCCGCGTCGGCGCAGCACAGCACCGACCCGCGACACGAGTTCGGCCAGCTCGAACGGCTTGATGACGTAGTCGTCGGCCCCGCCGTCGAGCCCGCGCAGCCGATCGGGCAGCCCGTCGCGCGCCGTAATCAGGACGATCCCGATGTCGCCCCATTCGCGGACGACGTCGATCAGCTCGAACCCGTCGCGCCCGGGCAGCATCACGTCGAGCACCACCAGGTCGGGCCGCATCCCGTCGAGGACCTCTTCCAGGCCGTCGCCGTCGCGGCGGGCGTCGGTGTGATAGCCGACATCGGCGAGCGCTTCGCTGACCATCTCCCGGATGGTCTCGGAGTCTTCGACGACCAGCACCCGCGGTGTGCCGACGCTGAAGTGGGGGCCGGCACGTGGGCAGTCGGTCATACCCCTCATTGTCGACACCGGTGCTGAGATGAACCTGAAGCGGGCGGAGAGGGCCTGTGTCGCTGGCCGCCGCCGGGGACCACCGTGACGGATGAGGTCCGTTCGCCCGGCAGATTTCTTCAGATCCATTTCAGCCCCGGCTCTTAACGTCCGTGACATGACCACGAACGACGACATCAACACCAATCCACCCGCGCCGGCGCCGGTGGCCTACCAAACACCCGAGCGACGCCGTTACCCCACCGGCGTGGTGATCGGCGCCGGAGTGGCGGGCGTGCTGCTCGGCGCGGTCGGCACCGTCGCGGCGATCGCCTTCGCCTGGATCGTCAGCGTCGGTCCGCCCCCGCCGCCGCCTCCCGGGCCGCCGCCCGGGTACCCGCCGCCGCCGTATCCGCCGTATCCGCCACCGCCGTACGCACTTCCGCCGCCGCCCGGCCCTCCGCCGGACGCCACCGCGACCTCCGTCGTGCACCCGCTGCCCGATGGAAGCCGGGTGATCCTGGTCGCCGACACGACGCAGGCCACCCAGGTCGCGCATCAGTTGCGCGGGTTGATGACCGGGGCGGGTCTGGTGACCCTGCTGCTCGCGGCGCTGCTCCTCATCGCGGTCAGCCGGGCGGCGCTGCGTCCATTGGATCGGCTCACCGCGCTGGCCAACGCCATCACCACCGGCGATCGCGGCCGCCGGCTGCACCCTGATCGTACTGACACCGAACTCGGCCGCGCCGCAAGCGCTTTCGACGGCATGCTGGACGCACTGGAACTGTCCGAGCACCGGGCGCGGCACGCCGCCGACACCGCGCAGCGCGCGGAGACGGCGACCCGGCGGTTTCTGGTCGACGCCGCCCACGAGTTGCGCACCCCGATCGCCGGCATTCAGGTCGCCGCCGAGCAGGTCGCGCACAGCGCCTCCGAACACCACGACGACGGGCAATACCGCCGGGCGAGCCTGTTGCTCTCCGACGCTCGCCGCGCCGGACGGCTCGTCTCCGACATGCTGGACCTGAGCCGCATCGACGCCGGGCTCGCGCTCGAGTTGCACGACGTGGACGTGGCCGCCGTGCTCGACGGCGAGGTGGACAGAGCCGCGATGCTGGCCCCGCAGGTCAGCGTGTCCCGCACCGGTGTGACCACACTGCATCTCGACGCCGACGCGACCCGTCTGTCGCAGATCGTGTCCAACCTGCTCGACAACGCCCGCCGGTACACACCCGCCGGCGGAGCCATCACCGTCGACCTTCGCGCCCCCGAGGGCCTCGCGGAAATCACCGTCACCGACACCGGCCCGGGCATCCCAGATGATCAGCGGGACAACATCTTCGAGCGGCTGGTGCGCCTGGACCCCGGCCGCGCCCGCGACCACGGCGGTGCCGGGCTGGGGCTGGCGATCGCGCGGGCACTGGCGCGTGCCCACGGCGGCGAACTGGTGTGCCTGCCGCACCGGGGCGGCGCGCAATTCCGGCTCACGCTGCCGCGCGCATGAGGCCGAGCGGTGGCCACCCGTCTGAGGCGGCCACCGCTCGGCCCGGTTAGCGCACGGCCGGCATCAGAACCCCGGCGGTGGCGGACGGAACGGTCCACCGGGACCGCCGGGCGGCGGCGGTGCGAGCGGTCCGCCCGGCGGCGGGGGCGGCCCGCCTGGCCCGCCCGGTCCACCGGGCCCTGGCCCCCAAGGTTGCCCCGGCCCCGGCGGTGGTGGCGGCGGATCCGCGCTGGCCACCGCGGCGCCAAATCCGGCCGCGGCCACCCCGAGGCTTCCCGCGATCAACGAACCAGCGATCAGTTGCTTGATTTTCACTGGGCTCTTCCATCCTCTCTGTCGACGGTTCCTTCATCCGGCCGGTGCGAAAGCGCGCGTCTCGCACCGCATTACCGGTCACCGCGCCCCGCATGGTCCGAGGCGATGCCGTGACGGTAGGAAGTCAGCCTGAAGCCCACCTGAAGATGGCAGGAAAGAGCCCGTCAGCCCGGGGAAGCCGGCGCGGTCACGACCGCCAGGTGCCACTTGTCCAGCCAAG
The DNA here is from genome assembly GCF_054660795.1 of Mycobacterium sp. MUNTM1. Taxonomy (NCBI): domain Bacteria; kingdom Bacillati; phylum Actinomycetota; class Actinomycetes; order Mycobacteriales; family Mycobacteriaceae; genus Mycobacterium; species Mycobacterium sp. MUNTM1. The sequence continues at coordinate 15,652 of NZ_BAAGDE010000056.1, read as the reverse complement.
GCCGCACCAACTCGGCGACCGAGAATTTCGCCCGCGCCGCGCACCCGGCTTTGGGGGTGTAGGGGTCGCCGCCGCGGATGAGGATGCCGACGGCGCTGACGGTGCCGTCCGTTTCGTACGTATACACCGGGCCGCCCGAATCGCCGCACTGGCCGCTCGCCAGGAACACGACCTTGCTGCCGGTGATCTGCACGATCTGCCCGCAGGCGTCCGCGCCGGAGCCCATGCCGAACTTGCACAATTGCTGGCCGAGTCGCAGGTTGGTGGCGACACCGCTGACCGGCAACGACGAGGCGATCGCTGAGGACTGGGGAACGTTGTCACCGTCCAGCGTGATGAGGCCGATGTCGTGCTGTTCGTCGTGGACTCCCTCGCTGACGGTCTCGCTGAACGTCCCGAGCGTCGCGTAGGGCAAAACACCGCCCAGGTTCATCCTCACCTTGCTGGCTTCGCCGGGCCGGTTGCAGTGGCCGGCGGTGAGGATGCCGGCTTTGCCGCTGCTGGCGCGCACCAAAAACCCTGCGGTACAGCCCATTCCACCGGAGCCGTCAGCGTAGTCGACGTAGATGCCGGCACCCGGGCCCGCGGCGCTGGCGGCGGGCAGATCGATCGGTGCCAGGACGGGCGGCGGAGACGGCGCCGCCTGCTGCGCCGGGACGGCGGTCGTAGGGAACAAGCAGACAGCCGCCACCAGGGCGGCGATGCTGCACACCACCGCGAGGATGAGCAACGAGGTATGGATCTTGGCGCGGCGTGGCTGCACGGCCAGGCGGGCGAACAGGTTCCGCTTCGGCTTGCGACGCCGCTCGTCCGGACCGGGTAGGAAGCCCATCACGGCGAGTACCGCCAACACCAGGGCGCTCAGCGGCAGCGCGACGGCACGAGCTGGCGAGTACGGCGTCCCCCAGCTCGCGACCTCCATCGCGTACACCTCTCCATTAGACCGATCTTTGGCGCACCGCGCGGCGGTCTGAATGAAGTTGGTGATCAGCTGATGGCGGCCGGTTCGGGGGAGTGCTCGTCGTCGAGGTGACGGTGCGCGCGGCGGTGGTGCCGCCGGAAGTGGCGGATCTCGATGATCAGCCCAGTCAGTCCCAGCGCGCTCGTGACCGCCGATACCAGATACAGCAGCGCGCTGATGTGGCCGGCGAGGGCATCGCCGAGCACCACCACGGCGGTGGTGCCGGGCAGCAGCCCGATCAGGGTCGCCACCGCGTAGGGCAGCACCCGCACGCTCGACGCGCCCGCGGCGTAGTTGAGCGCGGAGAACGGCACCGCGGGAATCAGCCGCAGCGAGAGGATGGCCAGCCAGCCCCGTTGTCGCAGGCGCTCTTCCACGGTGTCGATGGACCGGTGGCGCACTAGGCGGTTCAGCCGCCACCCGGCCGCGCGCACCAACAGCAGGGCGATCATCGCGCTCGCGGTGCTGGCGACCACCGCGATCGCGACGCCCAGCAGCGGGCCGAACAGCAGCCCGGCCGCCAGGGTGAACGCCGTGCGCGGAATGGGCACCACCGTCACGACGATGTGGGCGGCCAAGAACGCCAGCGGAAACCACGGCCCGACGGACTGCGCCCAGTCGCGCATCTGCACCGGCGAGGGCAGCGGCAGCCACGACGCCAGCACCACCAGGGCTGTGATGCCCACCACTGTCCAGACGATCCGCGACCGGGACACGCCTCGCGCGGCGACGCCGATGGCGCAGCCGAGATCGCGGAGCGTCTCGGTGATTTTGCTGGTGGCGGAACCCGTCACGTCTTCATAGGGTACGGGGCGCGGATGAATAAGCCGTTTCCCGAGGCTGGCGTTTCATCCGGAATCGGGCCCGCTCGCCATACCTGGCGGTTTTTTGCGACGAGCGGTCATCAATTAGCCTCAGTAGCTAAGTGGTATCCCCAGAGCTGTAGCCCTAAATGCTGGGAAAAGGGAGCAATCGGTGTCCATTGATGTACCCGAGCTCGACGACCTAGAACAGGTTCTCGGGCGTTGGCGCAGTGCGGTCGCCGGAGTGCTGGCTAAAAGCACCCGGAAGGACCCCGAGCAGTTGGGGGACGCGCCCGAGCGGCTGCTGGAAACCCCGACGTATGACGGGATCGCGGTCCGGGCGCTCTACACCGCGCTCGACGAACTGCCGGAACCGCCGCTGCCGGGCGAATGGCCCTACGTGCGCGGCGGCGACGCCCTGCGCGACGTCAAGTCCGGCTGGAAGGTCGCCGAGGCCTTCCCGGCCACGCCGGTCCCCGGGGTCGCCGCCAAGGACGTCAACTCCGCGGTGCTGGACGCGCTCGGCAACGGGGCCAGCGCCCTGGTCCTGCGGATCGGGGAGTCGGGCGTGGCGCCCGACCAGCTGGCCGGCGCGCTCGAAGGCGTCTACCTGAGCATGGCGCCGCTGATCCTCGAGGCCGGCGCCGACTACCCGGGGGCCAGCGACGCGGTGCTGGCGCTGGCGGACGGCGTGGAACCCGACCAGCGCGCCACGCTGTCGATCGACCTGGGCGGCGACCCGCTGAGCGCGGCCCTGAGCGAGCGGCCCGCGCCGAAGATCGAGGACGTCCTCGCCGTGGCCAAGAGGGCCGCCGGCCACCCCGGCGTGCGCGCAATCACCGTCGACGGGCCCGCGTTCCACAACCTGGGTGCCAACGCGACGTGGGAGCTGGCGGCCAGTGTCGCGGCCGCGGTGAGTTACCTGCGGGTGCTCACCGAATCGGGGTTGTCGATCGGCCAGGCGTTGCGGCAGATCAGCTTCCGGTTCGCCGCCGACGACGACCAGTTCATGACGATCGCCAAATTCCGTGCGGCGCGCAACCTGTGGGCGCGGGTCGCCGAGGTCGTCGGCGACCCGGATGCCGGCGCGGCGGTCATCCACGCCGAGACGTCGCTGCCGATGATGACCCAGCGCGACCCGTGGGTGAACATGCTGCGCTGCACGCTGGCCGCCTTCGGCGCCGGTGTCGGTGGCGCCGACTCCCTGCTGGTGTTCCCGTTCGATGTCGCGATCGAGGGCGGATTCCCGGACATCGCAACGAGTTTCGCCCGCCGCATCGCGCGCAATACCCAGCTGCTGCTGCTCGAGGAGTCGCACGTGGGCCGCGTGTTGGACCCGGCTGGTGGCTCATGGTTCGTCGAAGACCTCACCCGCCGCCTGGCCGAGCGCGCCTGGGAACAGTTCCAGGCCATCGAGAAGCACGGCGGATTCACGCAAGCCCACGACTTCATCGCCGGGCAGATCGCCGAGGTGGCCGCCCGCCGCACCGACGACATCGCGCACCGTAGGACCGCGGTCACCGGCGTCAACGAATTCCCCAACCTCACCGAAGCGCCGCTGCCGCAAAGCGACTCGACGTATTCGCCGCTGGCCGCCGGCAAACTGGTGCGGTACGCCGCGGAGTTCGAGGCGCTGCGGGACCGGTCGGACGCCTACCTGGCCCGCACCGGCTCGCGCCCGCAGGTGCTGTTGCTGCCGCTGGGGCCGTTGGCCGAGAACAACATCCGCGCGACGTTCGCCTCCAACCTGCTGGCGTCCGGCGGCATCGAGGCGATCAACCCCGGAACGGTCGACGCCAACGGCATCGCGTCGGCGGTGGCCGACGCGGGGTCACCGGTCGCGGCGGTCATCTGCGGCACCGACAAGCGCTACCAGGCTGAGGCGTCGGGCGTCGTGCAGGCGGCCCGCGGCGCCGGAATCTCGCGGGTCTATCTGGCCGGCCCCGATAAGGCCGTGGCCGACGCCGAGCACCAACCGGACCAATTCCTGACCGCGAAAATCAATGCGGTCGAAGCTTTGTCGGATCTCCTCACGAGGCTGGGGGCGTAGACACGATGACGACCACTGCACCTACTGTCGGCAGTTTCGCCGACGTGCCGCTGCACAGTGAGCGGACCACCGCGCCGGCGACCGAAGCCGCCGTCGACGCGCACGTGGCGGCGGCCGCGGCCGCGCACCTGTACACACCCGACCAATTGCAATGGCAGACACCGGAAGACATCGACGTCAAACCGGTCTACATCGGGGCGGACCGCGCGGCCGTCGAAGCTGACGGATATCCGCTGCACAGTTTCCCCGGCGAACCACCGTTCGTGCGCGGGCCCTATCCGACGATGTATGTCAACCAGCCGTGGACCATCCGGCAGTACGCCGGCTTCTCCACCGCCGCGGAGTCCAACGCCTTCTACCGTCGCAACCTGGCCGCGGGCCAGAAGGGCCTATCGGTGGCCTTCGACCTGGCGACCCACCGCGGGTACGATTCCGATCACCCACGCGTGCAGGGTGACGTCGGAATGGCCGGCGTGGCAATCGATTCCATTCTCGACATGCGCCAGTTGTTCGACGGCATCGACCTGTCGACGGTGTCGGTGTCGATGACCATGAACGGCGCGGTGCTGCCGATCCTGGCGCTGTACGTGGTGGCCGCCGAGGAGCAGGGCGTTCCGCCGGAGAAGCTGGCCGGCACCATCCAGAACGACATCCTCAAAGAGTTCATGGTGCGCAACACCTACATTTATCCGCCCAAGCCGTCGATGCGCATCATCTCCGACATCTTCGCCTACACAAGTGCGAAGATGCCGAAGTTCAACTCCATCTCGATCTCCGGCTACCACATCCAGGAAGCCGGTGCCACAGCCGATTTGGAGCTGGCCTACACGCTGGCCGACGGGGTCGACTACATCAAGGCCGGCCTGGACGCCGAGCTGGACATCGACAAGTTCGCGCCGCGGCTGTCCTTCTTCTGGGGCATCGGGATGAACTTCTTCATGGAGGTCGCCAAGCTGCGGGCGGGCCGGCTGTTGTGGAGCGAGCTGGTCTCCCAGTTCGATCCGAAGAACGCCAAATCGCTGTCGCTGCGCACACATTCGCAGACCTCGGGCTGGTCGCTGACCGCGCAGGACGCCTTCAACAACGTCGCGCGCACCTGCATCGAGGCGATGGCCGCGACGCAGGGGCACACGCAGTCGCTGCACACCAACGCCCTCGACGAGGCGCTGGCGCTGCCCACCGACTTCTCGGCTCGCATCGCCCGCAACACCCAGCTGGTGCTGCAGCAGGAGTCGGGCACCACGCGGCCGATCGACCCGTGGGCGGGTTCGTACTACGTCGAATGGCTGACTCATCAACTCGCGCAGCGGGCCCGCGCCCACATCGCCGAGGTCGCCGAGCACGGCGGCATGGCGCAGGCGATCAGCGACGGCATTCCCAAGCTGCGCATCGAGGAGGCCGCCGCGCGCACCCAGGCCCGCATCGACTCGGGGATCCAGCCGGTGATCGGGATCAACAAGTACCAGGTCGAAGAGGACCAGGAGGTCGAGGTCCTCAAGGTCGAGAACAGCCGGGTGCGCGCCGAGCAGCTCGCCAAGCTGAAGGAGCTGCGCGAGAGCCGCGACCAACAGGCCGTCGACGCCGCGCTGGCGGAACTGTCACGCGCGGCGGCCGCCCACGGTCGCGCCGGCGAGGACGGGCTGGGCAACAACCTGCTCGCGCTGGCCATCGACGCGGCCCGCCACAAGGCCACCGTCGGCGAGATCTCCGACGCGCTGGAGAAGGTGTATGGCCGTCACCAGGCGGAGATCCGTACTATCGCCGGGGTCTACCGCGACGAAGCTGGAAAGGCCGGAAACATGGCAACCGCGACCGAACTCGTCGAGAAGTTCGCGGAAGCCGACGGTCGCCGCCCCAGGATTCTGGTCGCCAAGATGGGCCAGGACGGCCACGACCGTGGCCAGAAGGTGATCGCGACGGCGTTCGCCGACATCGGATTCGACGTCGACGTCGGGTCGTTGTTCTCCACGCCCGAGGAGGTCGCCCGCCAGGCCGCCGACAACGACGTGCACGTGGTCGGGGTGTCCTCGCTGGCCGCCGGCCATCTGACGCTGGTGCCCGCGCTGCGCGACGCGCTGGCCGAAGTCGGGCGGCCCGACATCATGGTGGTGGTCGGCGGCGTCATCCCGCCGGGCGACTTCGACGAGCTGTACGAGGCCGGGGCCGCCGCCATCTTTCCGCCCGGGACGGTCATCGCCGACGCCGCAATCGGCTTGCTGCACAAGCTCGCCGAGCGGTTGGGTTACGCGCTCGACTAAATGGCTTCCCAACGCAACGACTCCGTCGAGGATTTGGCCGAGGCGGTCCGCAACGGCGACCGCGCGGCGTTGCCGCGGGCCATCACGCTGCTGGAGTCCACCCGCGCCGACCATCGCGAAAAGGCGCAGCGGTTGCTGCTGGAGCTGACCCCGGACTCGGGTAACGCGTATCGGGTCGGCATCACCGGGATCCCGGGGGTGGGGAAATCCACCAGCATCGAGGCCCTCGGCATGCATCTGATCGAGCTGGGCCATCGGGTGGCGGTGCTGGCCGTCGACCCGTCGTCGACGCGCACCGGCGGCTCGATCCTGGGCGACAAGACCCGGATGGCCCGCCTGGCAATGCATCCGGATGCATACATTCGGCCCTCGCCGACGTCGGGCACCCTGGGCGGGGTCGCCAAGGCGACCCGCGAAACGTCCGTCCTGCTGGAGGCCGCCGGCTTCGACGTGATCCTGATCGAGACCGTCGGGGTCGGTCAGTCCGAGGTGACGGTGGCCAACATGGTCGACACCTTTGTGCTGCTCACCCTGGCCCGCGGCGGTGATCAGCTGCAGGGCATCAAAAAGGGTGTGCTGGAGCTGGCCGACATCGTCGTGGTGAACAAGGCCGACGGCGATCACCTCGCCGAGGCTCGGTCGGCCGCGCGCGAGCTGTCCGGCGCGATCCGGCTGATACATCCGCGCGAAACGCTCTGGCGCCCGCCCGTTCTCACCATGAGCGCGGCCGAAGGGACGGGCCTGAAGGAATTGTGGGACACCGTGGAACGTCATCGGCAGGTCCTCAGCGAGGCGGGGGAGTTCGAGGCGCGCCGCCGGGCACAGCTGGTCGACTGGACGTGGCAGATGGTGCGCGACACCGTGCTGGACCGGCTGTTGTCCAGCCCGGCGGTGCGCAAGATCCGTGCCGACGTGGAGCGAAAGGTGAAGGCGGGGGAGCTAACTCCAGCGCTGGCGGCCGAGCAAATACTGGCGGCCGCGAAGGGCTAACGGATCAGTAAATAATCGGGATTTCGATCCGGCCGGTTGTGTAATTCAAGTAAATTCAATGTTGTGACGGTGGATACCCGAGTCGATCGCCGCGCGGTCCGTGTCCACGATGACCTTGACGCAGGTCATCGTGTGTCCGGCGCGGCGGACTCACACTTCGGTTGCGTCGTTCGTAGTTTCGCCAGCATGTTCCCGGTCCGCCGGTTCGGTGGCGGGGCGCTGGCCGTCTATGTCGACGGCCAGCCCGTCGTGGACGTCTGGACGGGGTGGGCCGACCGTGGTGGCCAGCGGCCGTGGACGGAAAACACCGCGCCCATGGTGTTTTCGGCGACCAAGGGAATGGCCGCCACCGTCATCCACCGCCTCGCCGACCGGGGGCTGATCGACTACGACGCGCCCGTCGCCGAGTACTGGCACGAGTTCGCGGCCAACGGCAAGGCCGATATGACTGTGCGCCAGGTGATGCGGCACCAGGCCGGGCTGTCCGGTCTGCGCGGCGCCACCAAGGAAGAGCTGCTCGATCACGTCGTGATGGAGGAGAAGCTGGCCGCGGCGGCTCCGGGACGGCTGTTGGGCAAATCGGCGTATCACGCGCTGACGTTCGGCTGGCTAATGTCGGGCCTCGGTCGGGCCGTGACCGGTAAGGGCATGGCCACGCTGATCCGCGAGGAGCTCGCCGAGCCGCTGGGCACCGACGGCCTGCACCTCGGCCGGCCACCGGTCGAGGCCCCGACGCGGGTCGCCGAGATCATCTGCCCGCAGCACCTGATCGGCAACCCGGTCGTCAGCTATGTGACCCGCAAGGTCGCCAACGAGATGTCCGGGGCGTACCGGTCGATGTACTTCAAGGGCCTGGTCGGCGCCGTCCAGGGTGACACTCCGTTGCTGGACGCCGAAATCCCGGCCGCCAACGGGGTGGCCACCGCGCGCGGCCTGGCGCGCATGTACGGCGCCATCGCCAACGGCGGCGAGGTCGACGGCATCCGATTCCTGTCCCGTGATCTGGTCGCCGGCCTGACCGGTGAGCGCAGCCTGCGGCCGGATCGAAACATCTTCGTACCGTTGGCTTTTCACCTGGGTTATCACACACTGCCCATTGGCAGCGTGATGCCGGGCTTCGGGCATGTCGGGATGGGTGGCTCGGTCGGTTGGGCCGACCCCGCCTCCGGGGTGGCGTTCTCGTTGGTGCACAACCGGCTGCTGACGCCCCTGGTGATGTCCGATCACGCGGCGTTCGTGGGCATCTACGCGCTGATCCGCAGGGCCGCCGACAAGGCACGCAAACGCGGATTCCGGTCGGTCACCGAGTTCGGGGCGCCCTGCTACGAGCCGGGGGCCGTCGCCGGCTGACGCCGGGCCGCGCCGGCATGGTTGCCTGAACCGGGGCCGGTAAAATAACCACCGTGCTTAATTCGATGACCCGGTTCGAATAGTCGGAGTTGGTTGCCCTCGCGCGGGTGATTTGCGGGCGATGTACTCTGTCCGGATGTTTGCCCCGTCCATTTCCGTGCATTCTCGCGGCATTGCCGCGGAATGCCGGTCGGCGGTCTGCGCTCTGGGGGCGCGCTGATGGCCGGGCGGCGATATTGGCACCCAGGAAAGCGGCAAACGCAGGTCGCCTGGTTGAACGCATCGGAACCCCCAGATGAGTGCGCACGCAGAAGTTTCCGGCCCGGAGCCGACCGCCAACCGTCGGTCAAAGCGGCTACGGGCGGCAAGTCCGACGCTCGCGCAGGTATTCGACACACGCAATAACGCGCTCAACGTCTGGCGCCTGGTGCTGGCGTCGGGCGTCATCCTGGAACACTCTTGGCCGCTCACCGGCCGCAAGCTGCACCCTCCGGTCGAGCAGCTGCTCACCCAGGGTTGGGTCGACGGGTTCTTCGTCATCTCGGGATTCCTCATCACGGCGAGCTGGGTCCGCAACCCGCGGCTGCGGGAGTACTTCGTCGCGCGCGCTCTGCGCATCTTTCCGGGGCTGTGGGTCTGTTTGGCCGTGGTGGCCTTCGTCATCGCCCCGATCGCGATGGCGATCCAAGGGGGCTCGGCTCTCAAGTTGCTGCTGTCGCCCGCGCCGATCACCTACGTGCTGAACAACGCCGTCCTGAACGTGTATCACGCCGGCATCGACGGGACACCCAAGAATGTCCCGTTCCCGGGCGTGTGGGACGGCGTGCTGTGGACCCTGATATTCGAATTGCTCTGCTACGTCGCCGTCGCCGCCGCGGGCATGGCCGGCCTGCTCAACCGCAGATGGCCTGCGCCAGTGGTTTTCACGCTCTTCCTGGCGGCCGCGGTGCTGGTGTCCTACCCGGTCCAGACGGTGCCGACGCTTATTCAGATGGTGACGCGTTTCGCGCTCGTGTTCGCGGCGGGTGCGGTCCTGCACGAGTTTCGGGATGTGATCCCCGCTCGGTGGTCACTGGTCGCGCTGAGCGCCGTCATCGTCGTGGCGGCCGGTTTGCTGGTGCCCAACTATCGGATCCTCGCCGCGCTCCCGCTGGCCTACACCGTCGTCGTCTCCGGCGCGCTGATCCACAACCAACGCCTGCGGTTGCGCACCGACCTCTCTTACGGCGTCTACATCTACGCGTGGCCGATCCAGCAGTTGCTGGTCATCTGCGGACTGGCCTTCTTACCTCCGCTGGCTTTCGCGGTCGTCGCCGCCGTCGCCACCCTGCCGCTGGCCGCGCTCAGCTGGTTCCTGGTGGAAAAGCGGGCGCTGTCGCTCAAGTCACGCTTCAAACGGCGAGCGCGCGGATGGGGTGCTGCGGGCGTCGGCGCACCGTCGGCCGCGGACGCCGTCTCGGCCGAGTAAGGCACTCAAGGCCGCCGCGCCGCATCACCGCTCGACGCCGCTCGAGGCGGCCCCGGCCCTGCTCTTTCGCCGCGGATCCGGCAATCCCCGCAAACAATCCGCAACCCTCAATCTCACCTTTATGCGCAGGCAGGCAAAAGCACCGGATTCACGATGTCTGGCCTGCATATTCACGTTGCCGAAGCCGTGACTTAAACGGGCGGTGTCGTCACAGGAAACGAGTAATTGAACATTGCCCCGTAAATTGCAAAGTCATGCATAATTGCCCGAGATCCCGGGGGCCCGCCAGAGCGAACTGAAAGGTATGGGTTCCGCGATGACGCCTGCCCGGACGAGCCAATCCGTCAAGAATGCCGACCTGCCGGCGCAGGCCGTCCGCTCGGGAACCACTGTCCGCCCCGTTGCGCTGTTCGTGCTGGGCATGGCGCGGTCGGGGACGTCCGCGCTGACGCGTGTGCTCTCGCTGTGCGGGAGCACCCTGCCGGCCGGCATGTGCGGCGCCGACGGCAACAACCCGCGCGGTTATTGGGAGCCGCGCGCGGCCATCATGCTGAACGAGACGATCCTGCGTCGCCACCACAGCAACTGGTACGACCCGACGATGCGGCTGCAAGAGGACCTCGCCTTCGGGGCCGGGGAGAAGGCCGCCTGTATCGCGGAGATCGCCGCCTACCTGGGTACGCTGCCGGCGGCGCCACTGGTGGTGATCAAGGAGCCGCGCATAACCGCGCTCTCCGAACTCTGGTTCGAGGCGGCGCGCCAGGTCGGCTTCGACGTCGCCGCGGTCATCGCGCTGCGTCACCCCCAAGAGGTCATCGCATCGGCGGCGAAGTATGTCCAAACCTCGCCGGAGCTCTCGAGCGCCTTGTGGCTGAAATACAACCTGCTGGCCGAGCGGCACACCCGCGGTATGCCGCGGGTGTTCGTCGACTACGCCAACCTGCTCGACGACTGGCACCGAGAGATGAAGCGCATCGCCACGACGCTCGACATCGATCTGGACACCGCGCAGCAGAGCGCGATCGAGCAGTTCCTCACTCCCGACCTTCGTCGCCAGAGATATTGCGGCCCGGTGGCGGACCATTTCGGCAGCGACTGGATCTCCGCGGTCTACGACGTCCTGCGCGGGGCCGCGCAGGACGATCCCCTGCAGGTGTCGACATTGGATCGGGTTTTCGAGTCGTATCAGGCCGGCGAGCGTGATTTCCGCATGGCCTTCACGGACTTTCACACGCGAACCCACAGCGCGGTCCGACGGGTGTTCAGGCCGTTCATCGTCAAGCCGATCCTCGAGGTCGCCGCGATGGTGCATCGGCGCAGGGGAGCGTGGGCCTAGGGCCCCGTCGCGCAGGTCAGCACGTCGTTTCCACTACCGACTTGGTCCGCGGCGGGTTGGCGCACGGCGGCCGAGATTGTTTGTTAGAGTAACCATGCTGCGTTCGCGGGAATGCACAGCCGAACTGTCGATGGCTGCGGCATAGGCCCGCGGATATTGGCTTACCGGGGCTCGCCGATGCAATTCGCACGGGGCCCACAACAACCGATGCCGTCATGACGATCCACGCGTTGTCATCCAAAAGTGAAGTAAACAAAACGGATTCGTAAAAATGATGTCCTGATCCTTCGTGCCCGGCTATAGTCTTTAGCGGGCGCAATGATCCGAGGGAAACTGACCCGGGGGGGCGAAGTTGACGGTCGCAAGTCAGACCTGACTCCGCATGAGGAGTTCGGTAAAGGATCTCCTCTTTTGTCAAAGATGTTGAGGGACTGAGATTCAGGCCCTTGACTTCGTAGTGTGCGCAATCGGGTTGGCTCCGGTGATTGCTGCGCGCCCGTCGAACGGGTCTGCATCGGATCGGAAAGGCATGAATAGCAACGGAATTCCCGAAGTCGGATAGCAGCCCGAGTAGTGAAAGGTTTGGATTCGCGATGAGATTGGCCCGGACCAGCAAACCAGCCGACAACGCCTCCAATTCCTTTGGCGCCCGTCCAGTGGTGTTGTTCGTGCTCGGCCCGCAACGGTCCGGCACCTCGGCGCTCACCCGTGTGCTCTCGCTGTGCGGCGGCACGCTTCCGACCGCGATGTTGGGCGCCGACGCCAACAATCCGCTCGGCTACTGGGAACCGCGAGCGGCCATTTCGCTGAACGAGACAATCCTGCGCCGGCTCGGGACCAATTGGTACGACCCGTCATTGCGATTTTTGGACGACGGCGCGGTCGATCCCGGCGAGAGCCAAGCCTGCGTCGCGAAGATCGCCGGGTATCTGTCCACCCTGCCCGCGGCGCCGCTGGTGGTGATCAAGGAGCCCAGGATCACCACCCTGTCCGACCTGTGGTTCGACGCGGCGCGTCAGGCCGGATTCGACGTGGCGTCGGTCATCGCCGTACGGCACCCGCAGGAGGTCATCTCGTCGATTGTGAAGTCCTGGCACGTTTCTCCTGCGCTCGCGAGTGCGCTGTGGCTGAAATGCAACATCCTCGCGGAGCGGAACACCCGCGGCGTGCCGCGCGTATTCGTCGACTACGCGAACCTGCTCGATGACTGGCGCCGGGAAGTGAAGCGGATTTCCACCGAGTTGCCGGTCGAGCTGGATACCCAGGACGAGGACGCCATCGAGAAGTTTCTCACCCCCGGTCTTCATCGCCAGCGGCACTGCGGGCCGGTGACGGACCTATTCGGCGCGGATTGGATCTCGCTGGTCTACCAAGCGTTGCGCGAGGCCGCTCAGGACGATCCGCTCGACATGTCAACGTTGGACCGCGTTTTCGCGTCTTACCGGGAAAGCGAGCGGGATTTCCGTAAGGCGTTCGAGGACTTTCACGGGTTATCGAACAGCGTGCTGTTCCGCATTTTCCGGCCGGTCATCGCGCGTCCGGTGATGGAGGTCCTTGCAATGGCGCATCGGCACCGGGGGACTTGGGCCTAGTCCCTTCCGCGCGTTCGTGCGAATTCGAGGTGGCGTCGGTCGGCTTCGCACAATCTTCTGATGCCGCGGGGAGTCCCCGATATGATCGACCGGACCGCGCGGCGATGCGCGCCGGTTGCGCAATTTCCTCTGCATACGAAAGAAAGGCGTCGATCCTTGTCACCGTCCGTGCTCATCAGTGGTGGGGCAGGATTCATCGGGTCGGCGCTCTCACACCGTCTCGTCGAGGCCGGATACGACGTCGCGGTGATGGACGTCTTGCATCCGCAGGTGCACGGCGGTGGCGGGCCGATCGAGCTGCCGCCGAGCGTGCGGCTGTTCACCGGCGACGTCACCCATGCGCCCGACTGGGACGCGGTGTTGCGGTTGTTCCGCCCTTCCCAGGTCGTCCATCTGGCGGCCGAGACCGGAACCGCACAGTCGCTGTCGGAGGCGACGCGGCACGGCTCGGTGAATGTCGTGGGAACCACTCAGCTTCTTGACGCCCTGAGCCGCTCGGGAATCGTGCCCGAGCAACTGGTCCTGGCGTCGTCGCGGGCGGTGTACGGCGAGGGCGCGTGGCAATCCGGCGAGCGGATCTTCTACCCGAAGCCCCGCAGCCACGCACAACTGCTCGCGGGTGTCTGGGATCCGCAGGGACCGGCGGGCGAACAGGCGGTGCCGCTGCCGAGCCGCGCCGACCGAACGGAGCCCCGCCCCACCAACGTGTACGCGGCCACCAAGCTGGCCCAGGAGCACCTGTTGGCTGCCTGGACGGCCGCGCACGACACCAACCTCAGCGTGCTGCGCCTGCAGAACGTCTACGGGCCGGGCCAGTCGCTGACCAACTCGTACACCGGGATCGTGGCGCTGTTCGCGCGGTTGGCGCGGCAGGGGCTTGCGCTGGAGGTCTACGAGGACGGCCGGATCGTGCGCGACTTCGTCTACATCGACGCCGTCGTCGACGCGCTGTTCGCCGCCGTGCAGCGGCCCGCGACGCAGCCGCGCTGCCTCGACATCGGGTCCGGCAACGCGACCACCATCCATGAGCTGGCCAACAAGATCGCCGCCATGTGTGGCGCGCCGGAACCGGTCGTGGTTCCGAAGTTCCGCGACGGCGACGTGCGCGCCGCGAGCTGCGACATCGAGCCGGCGCAAACCGAGCTGGGTTGGCGTCCGAAGGCCACGCTCGACGAAGGTCTGGGCGCCCTGCTCGACTGGATCGCGGGGCAACGCGACGCATCGAACGAATCGGGGCGGACCGCCGTCGAACATGCCGGGCGCAGTTAGGGCGCGTGGTTCGGCAAATCCAGCAGCCAGGCCCCGCAAACTTAACGCCTATGATGGTTGCTACTACTCGGTAGGGCAGGGGATGGGTCAGCCGGTAGCAGCGGGGGCAGCTCAAGGAGGCCGGTTAGGCGCGTTAGTGGACAAATGCGACACGCATTGACGAGCTCGGCGTCGTCGAGGGCGTCGTTTTCCGGACTTCATCTGAACTTAGGGGCAGCTTTGACCGTTACCGATCGTGACATGCGATCTCCCTTTCTCGACACCCGTTCCGCATACCTTGAACTGCTGCGACGTAACCTCACCCGATACGGCAGCGACGAATTGGTGCCCGTGGGCTGGAATTACCTCGGCCGTCCGCTCTTCAGCACCCGCAACCTGCTGCTGGTGCGCAAGCGCCCGTTCAACAAACATGCACGCGATCTCGGCCTGGACTGGCCGGCGGATGCCCTGACGATGATCGGCATGCAGCGGCTGACCAGTTTGCAGCAGTGCGTCGAGACGGTGCTGAAAGACGACGTCCCCGGTGATCTCGTCGAGTGCGGTGTGTGGCGGGGCGGGGCGTCGATCCTGATGCGCGCCGTGCTCTCGGCCTACGGCGATGAGAAGCGTTCGGTGTGGCTGTGCGATTCGTTCGAAGGGGTGCCGCCGCCGGACACCGAACACTACGAGGCGGACAAGGGCATCAAGCTGCATCGCGCGGCCGGCGTGCTGGCGATACCCCAGGAGCAGGTCAAGGCGAATTTCGAGCGGTACGGGTTACTCGATGATCAGGTGCGTTTTGTTCCGGGCTGGTTCAAGGACACGCTGCAGGACGCCCCGATCGAGCGCATTTCGGTGTTGCGGCTGGATGGCGATCTGTATGAGTCGACGATCCAGGCACTCGACGCGCTCTACCCGCGGCTGTCGCCCGGCGGCTACTGCATCATCGACGACTACCACGCCATCGCCGCGTGCGCGCAGGCGGTGACGGACTACCGTACGCAGCATGGCGTGACCGCAGAGATCGAGGAGATCGACGGTACCGGCGTGCTGTGGCGTAAGCCATGAGGCCCACCTGCGCTTAGTTCGTCCTCGAGGTAGCCGCGCAAACCGGTGCCGTGGGGTTTCGTCGATATTTACAGTGAAGTCGACGCTTCAAACGATGGCGCAACCGAAGGGCATGGATTCGCGATGAAATGTGTGCTGGCCAGTTATGGAACGCGCGGTGATATCGAGCCTTCCCTGGTCGTGGCGCGCGAACTGCAACGTCGCGGGCATGACATGGTCATGGCCGTCCCGCCCGACTCGGTGAGCTTCACCGAAGCCGCGGGGCTGACGGCCGTCCCGTACGGGCTGGAATCGCAGGCCTGGCTCGACGTGTACCGCGATTTCTGGACATCGTTCTTCCGCGGCTTCTGGAAGATCCAGGAAATGCGCGGCATGTGGCGCGAGATGTGGGACCTCAGCGACCAGTGCTGGGCGCAGATGAACACCACGCTGATGTCGCTGGCCGACGGCGCCGACCTGGTGTTCGCCGGGCAGAGCTACCAGGAACCGGCCGCCAACGTTGCCGAGTACTACGACCTTCCGTTGGCC
>NZ_BAAGDE010000055.1:0-43292 GCF_054660795.1 Mycobacterium sp. MUNTM1 | reverse complement strand
CGTCCGCGAGCTCTACCGAGCCCTCCAAGCCGACCTCAACCCACCACTCCACATCCTTGACGCTGCATAGGAGCATCCACGTCACCGACTTCAGCAAGTGCCACACCACCGACGTCAACGACCTCACCTTCGCCTGCGGCCCGCATCACCGCCTGCTGCGACCCGGCGGCTGGACCACCCGCAAAAACACCCGAGCCGACACCGAATGGAAACCACCACCTGAGCTCGAACGCGGACAACCCCGCACCAACACCTTCCATCACCCCGAGAAGCTGCTGCGCGATGGAGACGACGATGAGGCGGCGTAGCGGCTTGAGCGGCGCTACAGAATTTTCATCTGCTCCGGCTGCGGCTCGGCCGGCTCAAGCAACTGCGGGCCGTTGTTGCGGACGTTGTTGACCAACGTCGACACCTCGCGCATCCGGATGGCGCGCACGTCGGGCGTGCGGGCCAATAGCTTTTCGTCGATCGCGGCGTCCGGATCCAACCACCGGTCCCAGTCGCGCTCGGGCAGCACCAGCGGCATCCGGTCATGAATCTGCGCCAGCTCCCCAGGCGCATCGGTGGTGATGATCGTGCAACTCAGCAACGGCGACGCGTCCTTGGCCGGTTTCCAGACCGACCACAGGCCCGCCATGAACAGCGGCTCCCCGTCCTCGGAGTACATGAAAAACGGCGTCTTGCGGGTCTTCTTGCCGGCGGCGTCGTCCGAGTTGACCCGCCATTCGTAGTAGCCGTCCATCGGGATCAGGCAGCGCTTGGACTTGGCGCTGGTCCTGAAGGCGGGCGAGGTGGTGACCTTGTCCGCGCGCGCGTTGATCAGCATCGGCCCCTTGGTGTCAGGCGCGCCGTCGGCACCGGCCTTGGCCCACGGCGGCACCAGGCCCCAGCGCATCAGCCGCACCCGCCGCGTCGGCTGGTCGTCGGGCTCGGAATGCCGGCTGACGACGGTCGCGATGGACGTGGTCGGGGCCACGTTGTAATTGGGGGCGCTCGAGGCCCCCTCAGCGCCGGTGGCCTCGTCAATCGCCTTGATCTTCTCGGCCAGCAGGGCCGGATCGGTGGTCACCGCAAACCGTCCACACATAGTCCCAATAGTGGCAGAGCCACTCGTCCCAATAGTGGCAGAGCCACTCGTTCCGACAGTGGCAGAGCCACTCGTTCCGACAGTGGCGGAGCCACTCGTTCCGACAGTGGCAGAGCCACGAAGTCCTATTGGGCCCGAAACCGGTGACAGGCGATGATGGACCGGTGACGACATGGACCGCCCTCTTGGCATCGCAGCCGGTGCACGCGACCGTGACCGTGCCGGGTTCGAAGTCGCAGACCAACCGGGCCCTGGTGCTGGCAGCCCTGGCGGCCGCGCAGGAACAAGGCACCCCGACCGTCAGCGGGGCGTTGCGCAGCCGCGACACCGACCTGATGATCGGCGCGCTGCGCACGCTGGGCTTGCGCATCGACGGTGACGGGACGGAGCTGACGGTCAGCGGTCACGTCGAACCGGAGACCCCGGCGCAAGTCGACTGCGGCCTGGCCGGCACGGTGCTGCGGTTCGTGCCGCCCCTGGCGGCGCTGGCCGAGTCGGCGGTCGAGTTCGACGGCGACGAGCAGGCCCGGGCACGGCCCATCGCGCCGCTGCTGGACGCGCTGCGCGGGCTCGGCGTCCGGATCGACGGCTCCGGTCTCCCGTTCCGGGTGCTGGGCGCCGGTTCGATCACCGGCGGCACCGTGGAAATCGACGCCTCGGCGTCCTCGCAGTTCGTTTCGGGGTTGCTGTTGTGCGCGGCCTCGTTCGCCGAGGGCCTGACCGTGCGGCACATCGGTGACGCACTGCCGTCGGCGCCGCACATCGCCATGACGGTGGTGATGTTGCGTCAGGCCGGCGTCGACGTCGACGACTCCGTCCCCAACCGCTGGACGGTGCGCCCGGGGCCGGTCGCGGCGCGGCACTGGGAGGTGGAGCCGGACCTGACCAACGCCGTGCCGTTCCTGGCGGCGGCGGTGGTCACCGGCGGTGCGGTGCGCATCACCGGCTGGCCGGCGGACAGCGTGCAGCCCGCCGAGAACATCCTGGCCGTCTTGAGAAAGCTCAATGCCGCTGTCACGCAAAATGATTCGTTCCTGGAAGTACGCGGGTCCGGCGACTTCGGCGGGTTCGATGTCGACCTGCGCGCGGTCGGCGAGCTGACACCGTCGGTGGCCGCGCTGGCGGCGCTGGCGACGCCCGGATCGGTGTCGCGCCTGTCCGGCATCGCGCACCTGCGCGGCCACGAGACCGATCGGCTGGCGGCGCTGAGCGCCGAGATCAACCGGCTGGGCGGCGACTGCACGGAAACCCCTGACGGCCTGGAGATCACCGCGACGCCGCTGCGGTCCGGGGTGTGGCACTCCTACGCCGACCACCGGATGGCGATGGCGGGCGCGATCGTCGGGCTGCGGGTGGACGGGGTCGAGGTGAGCGACATCGGCGCCACCAGCAAGACGCTGCCGGACTTTCCGCGGCTGTGGGCCCGCATGCTGGAGCCCGGGGAAGAGCGCGGCATGTGAAGCCCGGCGACTACGACGAGTCGGACGTCAAGATCCGCTCCGGCCGGGGCTCGCGGCCGCGGACCAAGACCCGTCCCGAGCACGCCGACGCCGAGGCCGCGATGGTGGTCAGCGTCGACCGCGGCCGCTGGGGATGCGTGCTGGGCGGCGACGTCGACCGCCGGGTCACCGCGATGCGGGCGCGCGAACTGGGCCGCACCCCGATCGTGGTGGGCGACGACGTCGACGTGGTCGGCGACCTGTCCGGGCGGCCCGACACGCTGGCCCGTATCGTGCGTCGCGGGGAGCGGCGAACGGTGTTGCGGCGCACCGCCGATGACACCGATCCGACCGAACGGGTGGTGGTCGCCAACGCCGATCAGCTGCTGATCGTGGTGGCGCTGGCCGACCCGCCGCCCCGCACCGGCCTGGTGGACCGGACGCTGATCGCCGCCTACGCCGGCGGGCTCACGCCGATCCTGTGCCTGACCAAGACCGACCTCGCCCCACCGGAGCCGTTCGCCGAGCAGTTCGTCGACCTGGACCTGACCGTGGTGGCCGCCGGTCGCGACGATCCCCTGCTGGCCGTGGCGGACCTGCTCGCGGGCAAGATCACCGTGCTGCTCGGGCATTCCGGCGTCGGCAAGTCCACGCTGGTGAACCGCCTGGTGCCCGACGCGGACCGCGCCGTCGGCGACGTGACCGACATCGGCCGGGGGCGCCACACGTCGACGCAGTCCGTGGCGCTGCCGCTGACCGAGCCGCTGGGCACCACCGGCTGGGTGATCGACACGCCGGGCATCCGCTCCTTCGGACTCGCCCACATCCAGCCCGACGACGTCATGATGGCGTTCTCCGACCTGGCCGACGCCATCGCGGACTGCCCGCGCGGCTGCGGGCACATGGGGCCGCCGGCCGACCCCGAGTGCGCGCTGGACACCCTGACCGGGCCCGCCGTGCGCCGCGTCGCCGCGGCCCGCCGGCTGCTGGCCGCGCTCAACCAGACTTCTTAGCCAGCCGCATGCCGAGCTCGTCGGGCGGCACCAGATGTCCTTCGGCGCAACGGATTTCGACGGTCGCCTCGGCGCCGCAGCCGAGGTGGGTCAGCCGCAGCCGGTTGCGGCCCGGCAGGTGATGCCTCCCCCACTCGAACAGCGCCCACACCACCGGCATGAAGTCGATGCCGGCGTCGGTGAGCACGTACTCGTCGCGGCTGCGCTGCCCGGGCTCCCGATAGGGCTGGCGCCGCAGCAGCCCCAGCTCGACCAGCTCGCTCAGCCGCGCCGAGGTGGCGGCCTTGGTGATGCCCACCCGGCGGGCGAAGTCGTCGAACCGGGTGGTGCCGTAGTAGGCCTCGCGCATGATCAGCATCGCGGATTTGGTTCCGACCACCGCCATCGTCTTCTCGATCGCGCACTCGCCCACCGCCGACCACGCGTCGCGGTCGGCCAGCGGACCTTGCAGCAGTGTCATCTAAATCACCTCCGCACCTGGGTTGCTTTAAGCATACCGAGGTGTTTATCTGGGTACAGCGATCTATACCCAGATCGAGACCGACTCGAGGAGGAGTCATGACGAGCCATCCCAGTTTCGGGGTCCGCGACGCCGTCATCGTCGGAGCCGTCCGCACACCCATCGGCAAGGGCAAGGCCAGTGGCGCGCTGCACGACGTGCTGCCTGCCGATCTGCTGGCCCACAGCCTGCGCGAGCTGGTGGCGCGCACCGGCGTGGATCCGGCCCAGGTCGACGACGTCATCGCCGGCGCCGTTACCCAGGTCGGCGACCAGGCGGCCAACATCGCCCGTAATGCCCTGCTGGGCGCGGGCTTCCCGGAATCGGTTCCCGGCGTGACGATCGACCGGCAGTGCGGTAGCAGCCAGCAGGCCATCAGCTTCGCCGCCCAGGGTGTGATCGCCGGCGCCTACGACCTCGTCATCGCCGGCGGCGTGGAGTCGATGAGCCGCGTGCCGATGGGCACCCAGGTGTCGCCGGGCAGCAACCCGATGGGCGAGGACATGACCCGCCGCTACCCCGACGGCCTGGTGCCGCAGGGCATCAGCGCCGAATTGATCGCCGCGAAGTGGGGCTTCTCGCGCGTCCAGCTCGACGAGTTCTCCGCCGGCAGCCACGAGAAGGCCGCCCGCGCCACCAAGGAAGGGCTGTTCGACAACGAACTCATTCCGATCGCCGGGCTGGCCACCGACGAGATCATCCGTCCCGGCACCACCGTCGAGACGCTGGCCGGATTGCAGCCGGCGTTCTACAGCGACGCGGCCAAAGCCCGTTTCCCGCAGATCAATTGGGAGATCACGCCCGGCAACTCCTCGCCGCTGTCCGACGGCAGCGCCGCGGTGCTGATCGCCAGCGGCGAGACCGCCAGCAGGTTGGGGCTGCGCCCGTTGGCGCGGATCCACACCGCCACCGTGGTGGGCTCCGACCCGCTGTACATGCTGACCGGCGTCATTCCAGCGACCGAGAAGGTGTTGTCGAAGGCGGGCCTGACGCTCGCCGACATCGACCTGTTCGAGGTGAACGAGGCGTTCGCGCCCGTCGTGCTGGCGTGGGCGCAAGACACCGGCGCCGATCTGGCCAAGACCAACGTCAACGGCGGAGCGATCGCGATCGGTCACCCGTTGGGCGCCAGCGGCGCTCGGCTGATGACCACTCTGGTCAACGCGCTGGAACAGCGCGGCGGTCGCTACGGGCTGCAGACGATGTGCGAGGGCGGCGGCATGGCCAACGCCACCATCATCGAGCGATTGGGCTGACATCATGCAAGAGACGAAATTCGACGGCGTGCGAGTGCGCTACGACAGCGCCAAGGGCTACGAAGAACTACGTGCCGCGTTGTTCGCCGATATCGGCGAGCAACCGGTGCCGATCAACGACATCGCGACGTCCACCGGCGACTGGCGGTCTTACCAGGAGCGCGTCGAATCCCACGTCGGCCCAAGCGGATTCATGCTGTTCGGCCTGGTCGACCATGGCGCCTGGATCACCAAGGCCGGCATCGAGCGCAAGGCGTTGCGTGTCATCCTCGGCAATCCGTTGATCGCCATCACCATGCTGCGCCACGACGTGACGGCCGGGCTGTTCGCGCCGGTCGAGTTGCTGTTGCTCGAGGAGGACGACGGCAGCAGCCTGACCTACGTCAAGCCGTCGTCGCTGATGGTGGTCGAGCCCAATCCGCAATTGCTCGGCGCCGCAGAGAAACTCGACGCCAAGCTGGCGACGTTGGCCGAAAAGGTGACCGGCGGCTGAGCAGTCAGGATTCGCTCGAGTACCAATGACATACGTCGTCGCCCCGGTTGTAGCGCTCGAACCAGTGGTCGGCGAACTCGGGAAGTGGTTCCTTCGCGGGGTCGTGTAGGGGCGTCTGGCTCATCAGCACCCGGGCGGCGGTGCTGAGCTTCTGCTTCCAGGGCACCGTGTGCAGCGCGGGCTTCACGCGCCGAACCGCATCCGTATCGCGTCTTGGCCCGCGTACCTTGTCGATGACGCTCCTGAGGGGGGCGAAATCCCGTGCGTCCACGCCCCGTTCGGAGAGGGGAACGTTGGCGTCAATGCTGTCGAACAGCCGGGTGGCGACCTTCATCAGGTGTTTGACGACGCGGGGCAGCACCCGCAGCCGGTACAGCTTGTCGTTTACGACCGCGTTGTAGACCATTAGCGCCGAGCTACGGTGTTCGACCTCCTCGACGAAGTGCCACATCAGCAGTGAGGCCACCCGTTCGTCACCGTGGCGAAACAGCGTGGCCTCGTTGTCGAGCAGCATCTTGAAGAACGGCGTGAAAGTCGCCTCCAGGTCCGCGACGTAGGCCAACCGGAAGTTCAGCGGGGTCGTCGCCGTCAGGTGGTCATACGAGGCGACGGCCTCGTCGAGCGTTGTCTGTAGGCCGGGATGGCTTCGGGTCAGGGCCCGCAGGTGCTGGCGGTGTGCGTTGGCGTGTTGGGCCTCCTGCCGCAGGAACGCCTCGGCTTCGTCGGCGACCGCGGCGTCGGTGATGCGCGGCATGGCCTCGCGCACGGCGGAGACGAGCATTTTTTCGAAGCAGATCGCCATGATCGAGACCATGTTCATGTAGGTCGAGAAGGCGGGGTTGCCCGAGTTCCAGTTGAACGGCACGTCGCCGTCCAGGTCGAAGCGAATGCGCCGAATTTCCAGATCGGTCATGGCTTTACCTCGTGCCGGTGAGCTGCTTGCGACGAATGAGGGCCGACGGACGGACGGCGCGTACGGTCACCGACATCGTCAGCGCGACCGCGAGCAGGAAGCATGCCATCGCATAGCCCAGGTTGCCGGTGGGTGTTCCATCGGGCGTGAGGCCGTGGGCGGCCTTGTGGTGGGCGGGCATGGCCGACAACCACAGCGCACCGAGCACGAGCAGGAATGCGGACCCGAAGATCGCGACGAAGGTGTTGCGCGCGCCGGGCGTGAACGCGGTGTTGCGCCACTGCCGCAACAGGATTGGGATCGCCACCACCGCGAATGCACCCAGAATGACGAAGTACAGGGCCCGTCGCAGCGCGCTGTCGGGGTGCTCGTCACCGGCCAGCAGTATCGGGAGATTGGCGACGAGCAGACCGACAGGCACCAGCACGGCCACGCCGAATGTGCGGCCGGCCAATGACATTCGACTCAGCACGCGGCCGCGCTCGATGGGGCGGGTGACCAGGAGCTGGGTGAACAGCGCGACGCAGGCCGGTCCGACGGTGGCGAACAGCAGGACGCTGCTCATCGGCACCGAGGCCAGCATCGGGCGGTTGATCGCGTTGTCGGTGTTCCACGCCCACCAGCGCAGCTGCGGACCCAACTGGTCGAAGATTTCGTAGAAGCAGTTGTGCACGAAGCCCACACACACCGCGCCGACGATCGCGCCCCAGTCCCGGAACACGCCGAGGCTGCGGACCACCTCGTAGGCCAAAGTCATCATCGCGGGATACAACGCGACGATGTAGATCGGCAGCCGGTCGTACATGAACTGAACCGTGAAAACGTTGTGCGCGAAGACCGCACCGATGGAGCCGTCGACGCCGAAGACGGTCGGAAAGTACAGGGGCGGCTCGACGATGAGCAGGTAGATGACCGTGGCGAACCAGATCACGATGTTGGCGGGATCCCGGTCGCGGCGCAGCCGGCGGATCGCCCACCAGAGCGCCAGCACGGCGCCCGCGACCACCAGCAGTTCGAGCACCGGCAGCGTCCAATTCGCCAGTCCGAACGGGTTCCTCAGCGTCACCCATGGCGCGGCGTGCTCGCAGCTGAACCCCAGGCGGCTGGCGATGCGTTCGATGTCGTCGCTACATTGACCGCTCATCGTTGGGCGTCCTCAGTTGCTGGCACACGTACGAGCCCGTACGCGCTTACCGAAAGCTTGACGATACATGTCTAGCAAGAGTGTATCGCCGATGTCCAGCCTCGATTACATTTGCAGCTATGCGGACCCATGGGTGGCAGGGAAAACCACCGAGCAGCGACGAGGATGCCGTCGCGCGAATCGTGGCGGCGGCCGACCGCTGCGTGCGACGCCGCGGCGGGCAAACCACCATCGCCGACGTCGCGGTCGAGCTCGGGGTCAGCCGCAAGACGGTGTACCGGTACTTCCCCAGCACCACCGCGTTGCTGCGGGCGGCGGCCACTGAAGGCACGCGAAAGTTCTTGGAAACCATGGCCGAACGCTTGAGTGCGATCGACGATGTCGCCGAGGCCGTCGTGGAGGGCGTCGTCCTCACCGTCACCGCGGTGCCCGACGAGCCGTACCTACAACTCCTGCTGGAGGAGCCGTCGCACGCGCTGCTGCGCAGCGTCACCTCGGAGACGGCGCTGCGCATCGGGCAGTCGATCCTCGTTGAGAACACGTCGATCGACTGGGAGCGCACACCGATGGCGTCGCGGACCCTGGACGAGTTGGTCGAATGGGCGTTGCGCGCGGTGCACTCGTTCATGTCCAATCCCAGCGATCCCCCGCGAGACGAGGATGAACTGCGCGGGTACCTGCGGCGCTGGCTGGCGCCCGCGATCAGGGACTGGGCCGGACACGCGGCGGCGGGGGTAGCCGGCTGAAATTCACTGACGATCGTCATTGACGACCGTCAGTTACGAGGCGTACGGTGCCACCATGGGGTCACCGCGCGCACCGTCCGCGACCGGATCGCCGGGCGGGAGCGTCCGCGAAACGCGCCGGCTGGAAACCCGCGCGCGCCTGTTCGACGCGGCGCTGGCCGAGATCGCGCGGCGCGGCGTGTCCGCCGCCGATGTCAGCGCGATCGTCGCCGAGGCGGGCGTGGCCCGGGGGACGTTCTATTTCCACTTCCCGACCAAGGAGCACGTCCTCGTCGAGGTGGAGCGGGTGGAAGAGACCCGGATCATCAGCGAACTCGGCGACGCCGAGGGCGATCTGGCGTCGGTGCTCTCCCAGCTTGTGCATCACGTGCTCAGCGCCGAAAGCCGTTTGGGCGAGGCGGTTTTCCGGGACATGCTCGGATTGCATTTCTCCTCGACCCGTCCGGTCGAAGACGAGTTCGCCCAGCACCCGCTCGGCCAATTTCTGGTAGGCGTCATCGGTCGAGCCCAGGACGCGGGGCAGGTGGACTCCGACGTCGACGCGGCCGAACTCGCGACGTTCTTCCTCACCGGACTCTTCGCGCTGCTGGCCACCGGGGCCCACGATGCCGCGCTGTTAAGCCATTACGTGACAACGATTGTCAAAGGGATGGAGAAGCGATGAACCGCACCGGCATCGAAGGCTACCGGGACTTCCTCGCCAAGCGTGACGGCGAGGCCGATCTGCTCAACAGGCGACTGGCCAACCGCGAGCAGTTCTTCAGCGACATCGAATCCAATCCTGTGCGGTCGGCCCATCCCGCCGACCGCACCACCTTCCTGCGCAACCTGCGCCGCCGTCGGCCAGAACCCGGACTGGACGCCACGATGCTGTTCCTGCTGGCGACGGCAAAGCTCAATCAGGCGGAGCGGTTCGGCGTGGGCCTGGGTGAGACCTACGGGCGCAACAGCGACGAGAGCGTGCCGCCCGAGCGCGTCTACCTCGAGCTCGAAGAGCACTACCACACCCGGCTGCTGGCCTACGCGCTCGACGTGTTCGACCTGACCTTCCAGGTCGTCCCGCCGCCCTTCGTGATACGCCAGTTCGTCAAGGCGAACGTGTTCCTGCCCGAACGGCTGGGCTTTCTGTTCGTCGGAGCCGCGGAGATGGCGGGATGCATCCTGTTCGACGAATTACGTCGTGCCGGCACAAGGCTTTTCGCCGACGAACCCCCCGTCGCCGAGCGAATCGAACTGCTCTACAGCGAAATCCTCACCGACGAGATCGGCCACGTCGGCTACTGCGCGTCGCGCTGCACCTCCGCGGAGCGGGCGATCATGCGCCGAATCTATCCCCTCATCGGTCGACTGTTCGCCCGGCAAACCGCGGAGATAAGCCTGCTCATCGATCCGAAGGCGTTGCACGCGCGGCTGGACCGGCCCTTCGACGTCGACGAACTCACCGCCGGCCTGGACAACGAGACCTATCTCGTCACACATCCCTGACCACGGAGAATATCGCCGTCTCTCTCGCAGACGTCGAACACTTCGCTGGCCGAGCTGGCCCACAGGCTGATCCAGATCGACCATCCCAGCCGATGACGCTCTGGCCCGAAAAGCCAAGGGGCGGTTAGGCAGCCAGGCCTTCGCCGGCGGGGCGAGCCGCGGTCGCCCGCTTCCCGCGCCGCCAACCGCGCACGGCGGCAATCGCGGACTTCAGGCCGCGGCGGCGGCCGGTGGCCGGGTCGGTGCCCAGGAAGCCGGGCTCGAGCTCGGCGAACATCCGCTCGCTACGGGTCTCCGGCGCGTTGTCGGCGTCGTCACGCAGGTACTTGTTCGGCAGCGACAGCTTGGCCAGCGTGCGCCAGGTCTTGGCGTACTGGAACAGGAAAGAACCTGTGGTGTAAGGCAAGTCGTACTTGTCGCACACCTCGCGCACCCGTACCGAGATCTCGTGCAGCCGGTTGCTGGGCAGATCCGGATACAGGTGGTGCTCGATCTGGTGGCACAGGTTGCCGCTCATGAAGCGCAGTGCCGGGCCGGCCTCGAAGTTGGCGCTGCCCAGCATCTGGCGCAGGTACCACTGCCCCTTGGTCTCGCCGATCATGTCGGTCTTGGTGAATTTCTCTGCGCCGTCAGGGAAATGGCCGCAGAAGATCACCGCGTTGGCCCACACGTTGCGGATCACGTTGGCCGTCGCATTGGCCGTCAGCGTCGACCGGTAGGTCGCACCGGGCGACAAGGAGGTCAGCGCCGGGAACGCGACGTAGTCCTTGAGCACCTGATGCCCCGCCTTGGACAGGAACTCGTCGACCCGCTGCCGGGCCTCCTCGTGCTCCATGCGCCGCTTGACGATCTTGCCGAGCTCCACATGCTGCAGGCCCACTCCCCATTCGAAGAGCAGCGCGAGCAGGGTGTTGTACACCAGGTTGAAGACGTTGAAGCGCTTCCAGCGCTGGTCGCGGGTGACGCGCAGCAGGCCGTAGCCCACGTCGTCGTCCATCCCGAGGATGTTGGTGTACTTGTGGTGCACGAAGTTGTGGGTGTAACGCCAGTGCTTGGACGACCCGCTCATGTCCCACTCCCACGTCGAGGAGTGGATCTCGGGGTCGTTCATCCAGTCCCACTGGCCGTGCATGACGTTGTGGCCGATCTCCATGTTCTCGACGATCTTGGCCACGCCCAGGGTCACCGCTCCCGCCCACCAGGCCGAGCGCCGCGAGCTGGCGGCCAGCAGCAGCCGGCCGGTCACCTCGAGCGCGCGCTGGGCCGCGATGGTGCGGCGGATGTAGCGAGCGTCCCGCTCGCCGCGTGAGTCTTCGACGTCCTGGCGGATGGCATCGAGCTCAACGGCCAGGCTTTCGATGTCGGCGTCCGTCAAATGGGCGAATACGTCGACGTCTGTGATCGCCATCGTCGTCATCTCCCTGCGGTAGTTTGTTCGGTCCCGATCGTGTTCCAGACCTACGCTATCGTAACCTACGAAGCCGTAGGTTACCTTTGAGTAGCCTTTAAATGTCGAGCACGCAATCGCCGGAAGCCGCGGACACGCAGGTCTGCACGCGGGTCCCCGGGTCGTGCTCCTGGCCGGTCCGCAGATCACGGACGTGACCCTCCACCAGGCCGACCACGCACGACTGGCAGATCCCCATCCGGCACCCGAAGGGCATCTGCACGCCGACGCCCTCGCCCGCGTCCATCAGCGAGGTCGCCGCGTCGGCATCCACGGTGCGTCCACTGCGGGCGAAGGTGACGGTGCCGCCGGCGCCGGTGGGTGCGGCCTTGGACACCGCAAACCGCTCGAGGTGCAGGCGCTCACCGATGCCCGCGCCCGACCATACCCGCTCCGCCTCGGCGAGCATGCCTTCCGGACCGCACGCCCAGGTCTGGCGTTCGCGCCAGTCCGGCACCTCGTGGTCCAGCACGGAAAGGTCCAACCGACCCTGGGTGCGGGTCTCGCGCAGCCGCATTCGATAGCCGGGGTGCTCGGCGGCCAGCGCGGACAGCTCGGCGCGAAACAGAACGTCTGCCTGGGTGGGCGCCGAGTGCAGGTGGGCGATGTCGCCGACTTGGTTGCGGCGCACCAGGGTTCGCAGCATCGACATCACCGGCGTGATCCCGGAGCCGGCAGTGAGGAACAGGATCGACGCGGGCGCCGGATCGGGCAGCACGAAGTTGCCCTGCGGTGCGGCCAGCCGGACGATGGTGCCCGGCTCGACACCGGCGACCAGGTGCGACGACAGGAACCCCTCCGGCATCGCCTTCACGGTGATGGTCACGGTGCGCGCCGAACCGGACTCGGCTCGCGAGCCCCGGGCGGCCGGGGCCGAGGTGAGCGAATACGACCGCCAGCGCCAGCGACCGTCCATCAGCAGACCGATGCCGATGTACTGGCCCGGCTGGTAGTCGAAGTTGAAGCCCCAGCCCGGCTTGATCACCAGCGTCGCGGAATCCTCCGTCTCGCGGCGCACCTGCAGGATGCGGCCCCGCAGTTCGCGTGCCGACCAGAGTGGGTTGGCCAGGTGCAGATAGTCATCGGGCAACAGCGGCGTCGTGATGCGCGCGGCGAGCTTGCGCAGCGCATGCCAGCCGGGGTGCCGGTCCGCGCCGGCGACAACAGGTCGCGTGGTATCGACGACGTTGCCCGTGATCGATGGGTTACGTCTGCCCAGGGGAAGCTCCTGCTCACGATGCGGCGTCTGGCTTGCGCTCACATTGTGATCGATTCTGTGCGCTTCACGAAACCTACGGTACCGTAACCTACGGTGTCGTAGCTAGCGCTGGGCGCCGGTTTGCCTCACATCCGGGTCACATCAGCTCCAGTAGAAACGGCAGCTCCTGGTTGGCGTACCAGGCCAGATCGTGGTCCTGCGCATCGCCGACGATCAGGTCGGCGTCCTCATCGCCCAGGTCGGCGGCGTCGACCGCCTCGATGGCCCTCGCGACCGCCGGTTCGGCCCCGGCGTTGTCGACATAGGCGGCGATCACGTCCTCGATCGGCACCGGCCCGGACAGCCTGACCACGGCGTCGTCGAGGTCGGGACGGTACGTGACGTCCTCGACCTCGGCGGCCAGCACCGCGCGGCGGGGCGGCGGGGGCTCCGACGACTCGTCGCCCCCTTCCGCTTCCGACCCCGCCAGCAGCCGCAGCGAGGCCAGCGCCGCCTCGCGCAGCGCCACGTCGGCGAGCTCGTCGTCGTCGCCCTCGGCGTAGGCCTCGCGCAGCCTGGGCGTCAGCGCGAATGCCGTGCCACTGACCGGCCACAACGAGCCGTCGGCGACGAGCTGCGCCAACATGGGCAGCGTGGCGGGGATGTAGACGACCGTCATGGCAGCTAGATCAGCGTGGCCGCGTAGTCGTCGACGTACGTCGACAGCTCGCGCGACGGGCGCTGATAGTTACCGCTGACGACGGGACGCTGTGGCAGCTTGACCTTGGGCGTCTCGACGTCGTGGTAAGGGACGGTGGACAGCAAATGGGCCATCATGTTCAGTCGCGCGTGCTTCTTGATGTCGGATTCCACGATGTACCAGGGGCTCACCGGGGTGTTGGTGTGCACCATCATCTCGTCCTTGGCACGCGAATAATCATCCCACCGATATAGCGATTCCATGTCCATCGGGGACAGTTTCCATTGCCGCACAGGGTCATTCAGCCGGGCCTTGAACCGGCGCAGCTGTTCGGCCTCCGAGACCGAGAACCAATACTTGCGCAACATTATCCCGTCGTCGATCAGCATCTGCTCGAAGATCGGCGTCTGGCGCAAGAACAACGCATGCTCTTGGGGCGTACAAAATCCCATCACCTGCTCCACGCCGGCCCGGTTGTACCACGACCGATCGAACAACACGATCTCCCCTTTGGTGGGGAGGTGGGCGATGTAGCGCTGGTAATACCACTGGCCGCGCTCCCGGTCGGTCGGCGCGGGCAACGCCGCGATGCGGGTGACGCGCGGGTTCAGGTATTCGGTGATCCGCTTGATGGTGCCGCCCTTGCCCGCCCCGTCACGGCCTTCGAAGATGACCACCAGGCGTTGTTCGGCGTGCCGCAACCACTCCTGCAGTTTCACCAATTCCGTTTGTAGCCGGAACAATTCGGCTTCGTAGACCTCGTCGGAGATCTTGGGCGCGGCTGAGCGCGCCGACTTCTTCTTGGCCGGCGCGCCGTCGCCTTTCGCAGTGCTCACAACAACGAATAGTAGCCCCACGCAGGCGTTTTCACCGCCAGCTAGGATCGGGACGCCTCCAGCAGTTCTTCGAGCGCCTGGTGCAGCAGCCCGGGCAGCAGCTCGACATCGCTCATGGCTTCGCGGTCGGCGTTGATCCCGTAGTACAGCTCGCCGTTGTACGACGTCACGCCGATGGCCAGCGCCTGGTTGTGCAGCAGCGGCGGCACCGCGTAGGTCTCCAGCAATTTGGTCCCGGCGATGTACATCTGCGACTGGGCGCCGGGGGCGTTGGTGATGAGCAGGTTGAAGGTGCGCTTGGAGAAACTCGGGAAGCTGGTCGCCACCCGGATGCCCATGGCGTGCAGCGTCGGTGGGGCGAAACCCGAGAGCGTGACGATGGTCCTGGCGTCCACCAGATGCGCGGCCGTCGGGTTCGATTCGGTAGCGTGCGCGATCTGCGACAGCCGCACCACGGCATTGGGCTCCCCCACCGGCAGGTCGACGAGGAACGGCATCACCTGGCTGATCGCCTGACCGGGCCCGCTGGTGTCGAGGTCGCCGTCGTCGTACACCGGCAGCGGCGCCATCGCGCGCACCGTCGCGGTGGGCGAGACCGCCACCCCGCGTGACATCAGCCAGTTGCCCAGTGCGCCGGCGATGACCGCGAGCACCACGTCGTTGACGTCGCAGTCGTAGCGCGCACGCACGGTGCGGTAATCGTCGAGGCTGCCCCGCGCGACAGTGAAGCGCCGGTGCCGCGACACGGTGGCGTTGAGCGGGCTGCTGGGCGCGGTGCCCCGGGCCACGGTGCGCACCAGGTCAATGGCCCGGCGTCCGGCATCGAGCAGCTCGCCGTGGTTGGTCAGCAGGCCCCCGACCATCGAGCCGACGGCCTGCAGCTGGGCGCCCGGGCCGGTGACCCATTCGCTGATCGCGCCCAACATCAGCCGGGTGTTGCCGGGATCGCGCTCCGGGATCCAGATGTCCTCGGGGAACGGTGGCGGGCGTTTCGTCCGGTCGCCGATGACGTGATTGATCTCCAGCGCCGACATGCCGTTGATCAGCGCCTGATGCGACTTGGTGTACAGCGCGACCCGGTTCTTGGACAGGCCTTCGACCAGATACATCTCCCAGAGCGGGCGGGATTTGTCCAGCGGCCGCGCGGCCAGCCGCGCGATCAGCTCGTGCAGCTGCTCGTCGCTGCCCGGCGAGGGCAACGCCGAGCGCCGCACGTGATAGGTGATGTCGAAGTCGTTGTCGTCGAGCCACACCGGCCGGGCCGTGCCGACCCGCACTTCCCGCACCTTCTGCCGGTAGCGCGGGATCTGCGGCAGCCGCTGCTCGACGGTGGCCAGCAGCGTCTCGTAGCTCAGGCCGGCGCGGGGGCGACGCAGGATCGACAGCGATCCCACGTACATGGGGGTCGCGGTGTTCTCCATGCGGTAGAACGACGCGTCCGGCGGGGACAAGCGACTCACCATGCGGCGCTGTCCTCCTGGTCAGTTCGTCGCCCGCGCGCTCGGGGCCCGATGTCCCGCCCACGGTAACCGTGCGGCCGTGCACCGGTCAGCGTGGGTACGCGTGCGGTCGAGTTGTGCCATGATGACCACTGACTAACCACCGTCTGCCCCTCTCCAGCAGGCTCGAAGGTCCGGCCGAAGAGTTGGAGAGTGCGCGTTGAACACTAGTCCCGTTGCGGATCCACCTGACGCTTTCACCGTCATACCAGTCGTCGACTACGAGCCGCCGACGCAGGACGTACCGCATCCCGCCGCGCAGTGCCGGCCATCCCCGCGTCCCCCGGCGCGCCGTCGCGGCGGCCACGCGCCGCCGCGGTCCTACACCGGCCAGCCCAGTAGGGCGCCGGATCCGGGCGCGGCCATGTCCCCGCGGCTGCGTCAGGCGGCCGTCTTCGCCGACGCGGCGCTGCGCCGGGTGCTGGAAGTCATCGACCGCCGCCGGCCCGCGGCGCAGTTGAATCCGCTGCTGGTGCCGAGCCTGGTGGATTCGGTCGCGGCGGTGGGCCGTTCGGCCGCGGGCCGCAACCGGGGCGCAGCGGTGTTGCGCCGCATGCGGCTACAGGCGGCCGGTCACCGTGACCCGGACTCGGCGGCCGAGGTCTTCGGCTCCTACAGCCGCGGGAACCGGATCCACGCCATCGCCTGCCGGGTCGAGCAGGTCAGTGCCGCGGGCGGCACCCGGTGGATGGTGGTGGCCCTGCACATCGGGTGACGGCGGCGGCGGTCAGGCCGCCGGGGCGGCGCCGGCCGGCCGCGGCCCGCCGGTGTAGCGGGTGAGGATGGGCCCCGCGATCGCCATGATGAAAACGTAGGAGGTCGCCAGCGCCGCGACCGCGGGCAGCGACTTGCCGGCCAATCCGATGATGATCAACGAGAACTCGCCTCGCGCGATCAGCGCGGTGCCCGCGCGCAGCTGCCCACGCCGCGCCACCCCGTCGCGGCGCGCGGCGAAGATCCCGGTGGCCACCTTGGTCGCCGCGGTGACCGCGGCCAGGATCAGCGCCGCCGGAAGCATCGGGACCAACTCGTGCGGGTCCACCGAGTAGCCGATCGCCAGGAAGAAGATGGCGGCGAACAGGTCGCGCAGCGGGCTCAGCACCTGACGGGCCCGCTCGGCCGTCTCGCCGGTCAGCGTCAGGCCCACCAGAAACGCGCCGACCGCGGCCGAGGCGTGCAGCGACTCCGCCATCGCCGCCACGATGAGGGTGATGCCCAGCACCCGCAGCATCAGCTGCTCGGAGTCGGGGTGTTGCACGAGCCGCTCCACGTGGTGACCCCACCGGTAGGACGCGGCGAACGCCGCCACCAGCGCGCCCACCGCCACGACCATGCCGCCGACCGCGTGCAACCATCCGCCGCCCGACGCCAGCACCGCGAAAAGGGGCAGATACGCGGCCATCGCGAAGTCTTCGAGCACCAGCACCGACAGCACCGACGGCGTCTCCCGGTTGCCGAGCCGCTGCAGATCCTCCAGCAGCCGCGCGATGACGCCCGAGGAGGAGATGTAGGTGACACCGGCCAGGCACAGGACGGCCACGCCGTCCAATCCCAGTAACCAGCCGGCGATGGCGCCGGGCGCGGCGTTGAGCACGATGTCGACGGCGGCCGACGGCAGGTGGTGGCGCATGCTGGACGAGAATTCGGCCACCGAGAACTCGCAGCCCAGGGTCAGCAGCAGCAACACGACGCCGATGGGCGCGCTGGTGGTGATGAACTGGCCACCAGTGGACACCGGCAGAATGCCGCCGTTGCCCAGGGCCAGGCCCGCCAGCAGGTACACGGGGATGGGCGACAACGCGAATCGCCTTGCGGCGGCGCCCAATACGGCCAGAGTGGCCAGGAGGGCGCCGAGTTGCAGAAGCAGCGTCCCCGAAATCTGCACCGGCTCAGCCTTTGTCGATAATCTTCTCGACGCCCGCGATGCCGTCTTCGGTGCCGATCACGATCAGAACGTCTTGGACGTGCAGCATCTCGGCGGGTCCAGGTGAGGCGAGCACTTCCTCGTTGCGCACGATCGCCACGATGGACGCGCCGGTACGGGTGCGCGCCCGGGTGTCGCCCAGCGGGTGGTCCACGAAGGGGCTGCCGGCCAGGATGTGCACCTGGCCCGTCTCGAGTCCCGGGATCTCGCTGGCCAGCTCGGTGAATCGCTCGGCGATCCGCGGCGCCCCCAGGATCTGGGCCACGGCCTCGGCCTCCTGGTCGTTGAGGTGCAGCAACGGCCGGGCCTCGTCCGGATCTTCGCGGGCGTACACGACGACGTCGAAATCGCCGCTACGCCGCGCGATGATGCCGATGCGGTCACCCCTTTGGTCGGTGAATTCGTAACGAAGGCCGACCCCGGGGAGCAACACCTCCTTGACATCCATACCGTCAATCCTGACAGGTCGACGGGGGCCGCCGGAAGCGGATGGAGGCAACGAGCCTCAGCTCGGGGCGTCCGCAGGCCGGCCGGGGCCACCGCGCGGCCGACGCCCTAGCGGCAGCAACCTCGGCACCTCGCGGCGGTAGTCGAGGTAGTCATCGCCGAGCGCCTCCACCAGGTCGTGCTCCTCGATCCGGGTGGCGACCAGGATGTAACCCGTCATCACGATCGAGAACAGCAGGTGTCCGGCCGTCATGGTGGGGGCCGCCCAGAAGGCGATGAGGAATCCGAGCATTAGCGGGTGGCGCACCAGCCGATAGAACATCCGAACGTGAAAAGCGATGTGCGTGTAGGGTTTTCCACGCCACGCCAAATACACCTGCCGGAGCCCGAACAGGTCGAAGTGGTTGATCATGAACGTCGACGCCAGGGCGATCGCCCAGCCGAGCCAGAACAGGATCCACAACACCAGGCGCCCGGCCGGTAGCTCCACCTCCCAGATGACGGCCGGCATCGTTCGCCATTGCCAGTAGAGCAGCACCAGCACGGCGTTGGACAGCATCACGTAGGTGCTGCGCTCTATCGACGGCGGCACCGCCCGCGTCCACCACGCCTTGAACCCGGGGCGCGCCATGACGCTGTGCTGCAAACCGAACAGGCCGAGCAGCACCATGTTGACCCACACCGCCTGACCGATGGGCGCCGACAGCCCGCGGTCCACCGTTCGCGGCACCCAGAAGTTGCCAACGAAGGCGACCAGGTACAGAAATACGACAAGAAAGAGCAGATAAGCGGCCGCGCCGTAGGCGACCGTCAGGTAGCGCTTCATTAGCTGATTGTGCGCCCGATCGGGCGTGAAGAACATGGGGCGGTTGCCCCAATTTCGGCGGAAGAGCCTCGGCACGCCGGCCTGGTCCGTCCCGGTTCGGCCTTTGGGGCAAACGCCTCATGCAGCCCTGGCAGCGGTGGATCGATGATCGCCCGTGACAGCCCTAGTTCAAGGAACACGGAGTCCAGATCATGAACAAATCGGTATGCGACGCACCGACCGTCGAATCGCGCGGTGCCCAGCGGGTACCAGCGTCGGACGGCGCACGGGCCGTGGTGTTGCGCGTGCTCGGTCGGCTCCTCGCGGCCGGATGGCACGTCTACGCCTTGCTGTTCGCACGATTGTGATCGAAGCGATCTCGGCGCTGGCCCTGGGCCTTTTCGCGTCGGCCGCCGTCTCCAACTCCGCGCAGGCGGCCCTGGCCCTGCCGATGCTGTGCTTCCCGCAGGTGCTGTTCGGTGGTGCCATCGTCCCCGTCGACCAGATGCCCACGCCCGGGCGGTTGATGAGCCTGGTGCTGTGACGGCCATCCCGGGCCCGGGTCAGTCGGGGAGGCCGCCGGTCAGGCCGTGCCGGGTCGCGTACAAGCTGGCCCCGATCCGGTTCGAGACCCCGATCTTGGCGTAGATGTGTTCGACGTGATTGCGCACCGTCTTCTCGGAAATCCAAAGCGCCGAGGCGATCTCCTTGTTGGAAAGCCCTTGTGCGACATGGAGTAACACCTCGGCCTCGCGGGAGGTCAGTCCCGCCGGCCTGGCTGCTCTGCGCGACGGCCGGTGGCCAGCGGCCTGCAACACCGCTTCCACCGCGTCGCCGTCGAGGCGGCCCCGGGCCGCTTCGTCTCGCAGTTTCCTTGCCGCGGCGTCCCCGTCGCGCGCCTCGCGATACGGTCGCGGTTCCATTGAGGAGCAATAGCTTTCGGCAGCGGCGAGCACGCGGTCGCGAACGGACAGGTCGTCGCCGCGCACACCGTTGGGATAGCCCGAGCCGTCCAGTCGCTCGTGATGATTCACCGCGGCCTCCCGGACAGCCTTCAGCCCACCGACCCGGGCCAAAATCCTGCCCGTCAAATACGGGTGCAGATGCACGCGCTCTCGCTCGACATGGGTCAATTCGCCCGGCTTCTCCCACACCCGGTTCGACACGCCGATGCGGCCGAGATCGTGAACGTAGCCGGCGCGACGCAGGATGTCGATTTCGTCTTGCGGCAAGCCGGCGCACTTCCCGGCGCGGTCCGCCAGCTGTGCGACGGCGCGCGAATGGCCAAGGGTGAACGGGCATTTCAGATCCACGAAATCACCCATCGCGCACAGGAGTCGGTCCAGCGCGGGACCGCTCAACGCCTCGCCCGGATCTGGAGCAAAGCCGCCGGCCGTCGACCACACGTCTTCGTCTTCGCGCAGCAGGTCATCGGCGGCCGCGGTGAACACCGCGACCATATCCGGGTCGAACTGTTTGCCGCTGCGCCGGCGAATTTCGGCGACCGCGGCGCTCGCGCCGTAGGCGCGATGATGCACTTCGGCGATGTCGGAGATCTGCGCCACCCGCATCGCCACCGGAATCTGGTCTCCGGCGGCCCCGGCCGGAAGGCCGCTGCCATCCCATCGTTCGTACGCGTACGGCAGGGCCGCACCCACATCGGCGCCCAGACCGATCTCCTCGGCAAGCAGCGCGGCCGACAGGCAATGAGAGTGCACCAATGCGCCGAGATTCCCGCGCGCGTCCCAGAACACCTTGGCCGCCAACTGCGCTCGTTTCGGCAACGTCGTCCCCCGGCCCAGATTGCTGATGAGGAATCGGCGGTAGGGTGCGCCGGACCAGTCGATGTAGTGGCTGGCGTGTCGGACCGCAATGTCGTCGCCGAACCACTGCGCATACTCGTGCGAGTCGGCGTGACAGCCGATCCACATCACCAGGGCCGTGTAGAAGACCGTCCCGCACTCGCGCTCGTCGAGACCCAGCCGCGTCGCCAATCTCGAGCCCATCGCCGCCGACCGCAGCATGTGATCCATCGGCTGCCCGAGCCCGAGGTCGATCGCCAGGGATAGCGCCGTCAGGACATCGGTCCGCGACACAGCTCCGTCGAAGGGCATGGAACGCGCCCCTTTCTCGGCCCGTCACCGGCGCATCGTCGGTGTAGCCACACACAGGCCGATGCCTGATAAGCCTAGGGCATGGGCGTTGCCAGCCGAATGGCCTCGCCGAGTGTGAGGCTAGGCGCACACTCGGGCAGGGTGGCCAGGCCAGAGGCGGCTAGCGCCGCTTGACCGACTTGGGCGGCTTGGCGCCGCGGCCCTGTTGCCGCGCCGCGGCGCGCCGCTCGCGCCGGCTGGCGCCGCCGGGCACCCCGGCCGGGGCCTTGCCGTCGCCGCCGTTGCGCTGCACCGCCGCGGTGCCGTCCTCGGACGGGCCGGAGTACGTCATGGCCGGCGCCTCGTTGTCGATTCCCTTGGCGCGCAACCGGGTTGGGGCCTCTTCCCGCACGGCCGTCGCGGTGCTGCCAGTGCCGCCTTCGGCGCCGACGGCGGCGGCGGTGGCGAACTCCTCCAGCCCCTCCGGCGCTTCGACCGGCGCGACCTGCGGGCTGGGCACCGCCTCGACGGTGACATTGAACAGGAACCCGACCGACTCCTCTTTCATGCCGTCGAGCATCGCCATGAACATGTCGTAGCCCTCGCGCTGGTACTCCACCAGCGGATCGCGCTGCGCCATCGCGCGCAGCCCGATGCCCTCCTTCAGGTAGTCCATCTCGTAGAGGTGCTCGCGCCATTTGCGGTCGACGACGTTGAGCAGCACGTTGCGCTCCAGCTGGCGCATCGCGCCTTCGCCGGCGATCTCCTCGAGCTCGGCTTCCCTTGTGGCATAGGCATTTTCGGCGTCTTTGAGCAACTCCTCGAGCAGTTCCTCACGGGTGAGGTCGTCGCGGTCGGAGTCCGCATCGTGGTGGGTCAGCGTCGCATGGTCGATGCCGACCGGGTACAGCGTCTTCAGCGCCGTCCACAGGGCTTCGAGGTCCCAGTCCTCGGCATAGCCCTCGGCGGTGGCGCCGTTGACGTAGGCGGTGACGACGTCGCGGACCATGTCCAGCGCCTGCTCCTTGAGGTTCTCGCCCTCCAGGATGCGGCGGCGCTCGGCGTAGATCACCTTGCGCTGCTGGTTCATCACCTCGTCGTACTTGAGGACGTTCTTGCGGACCTCGAAGTTCTGCTGCTCCACCTGGGTCTGGGCGCTCTTGATCGCCCGGGTGACCATCTTGGCCTCGATGGGCACGTCGTCGGGCAGGTTCAGCCGGTTGAGCATCGCCTCGAGCGCCGCGCCGTTGAACCGGCGCATCAGCTCGTCGCCCAGCGACAGGTAGAACCGCGACTCGCCCGGGTCGCCCTGCCGGCCGGAACGGCCGCGCAACTGGTTGTCGATGCGGCGCGACTCGTGGCGCTCGGTGCCCAGCACGTACAGCCCGCCGGCCTCGATCACCTCCGCGGCCTCGGCGCTGACCTCCTCCTTGACCTTGGGCAGTTCCTCGTGCCACGCCGCGTCGTACTCGTCGGGCGTCTCGACGGGGTCGAGGCCGCGCTCGCGCAGCCGCTGGTCGGTGAGGAAGTCGGCGTTGCCGCCCAGCACGATGTCGGTACCGCGGCCGGCCATGTTGGTGGCCACGGTGATGCCGCCGCGGCGGCCGGCGACGGCGACGATGGTCGCCTCCTGCTCGTGGAACTTGGCGTTCAGCACGTTGTGCGGCACGCGGCGCTTCTGGAACTGGCGCGACAGGTACTCCGAGCGCTCGACGCTGGTGGTACCGATCAGCACCGGCTGGCCCTTCTCGTAGCGCTCGACGACGTCGTCGACCACGGCGATGTACTTGGCTTCCTCGGTCTTGTAGATCAGGTCCGACTGGTCGGCGCGGATCATCGGCTTGTTGGTCGGGATCGGCACCACGCCCAGCTTGTAGATCTCGTGCAGCTCGGCCGCCTCGGTTTGGGCGGTACCGGTCATGCCGGCGAGCTTGTCGTAGAGCCGGAAGTAGTTCTGCAGCGTGATCGTGGCCAGCGTCTGGTTCTCGGCCTTGATCTCCACGTGCTCCTTGGCCTCGATGGCCTGGTGCATACCCTCGTTGTAGCGGCGGCCGTAGAGCACGCGGCCGGTGAACTCGTCGACGATCAGGACCTCGCCGTCGCGCACGATGTAGTCCTTGTCGCGGTTGAACAGCTCCTTGGCCTTCAGCGCGTTGTTGAGGTAACTGACCAGCGGCGAGTTGGCGGCCTCGTAGAGGTTGTCGATGCCGAGCTGGTCCTCGACGAACTCCACGCCCAGCTCGTGCACGCCGACGGTGCGCTTGCGCAGGTCCACCTCGTAGTGGGTGTCCTTCTGCATCAGCGGCGCCAACCGGGCGAACTCGGTGTACCAGTTCGACGCGCCGTCGGCGGGGCCGGAGATGATCAGCGGGGTGCGGGCCTCGTCGATCAGGATGGAGTCGACCTCGTCGACGATGGCGAAGTTGTGGCCGCGCTGCACCAGGTCGTCAAGCGAGTGCGCCATGTTGTCGCGCAGGTAGTCGAACCCGAACTCGTTGTTGGTGCCGTAGGTGATGTCGGCGTTGTAGGCCACCCGGCGCTCGTCGGGCGTCATCTGCGCGAGGATCACGCCGACGTCCAGACCGAGGAAGCGGTGCACGCGGCCCATCCACTCACTGTCACGTTTGGCCAGATAGTCGTTCACGGTGACGATGTGTACGCCCTTGCCGCCGATGCCGTTGAGGTAGGCCGGCAGCACCGAGGTCAGGGTCTTGCCCTCACCGGTCTTCATCTCGGCGACGTTGCCGAAGTGCAGCGCCGCGCCGCCCATCAGCTGCACGTCGAACGGGCGCTGGTCGAGCACCCGCCAGGCCGCCTCCCGGGCCACCGCGAAGGCCTCGGGCAGCAGGTCGTCGAGGCTTTCGCCGTCGGCGTGCCGCTTCTTGAACTCGTCGGTTTTGGCCCGCAACTCGGCGTCGGTGAGCTTCTCGATCTCGTCGGACAAGGTGTTGACGTAGTCAGACACCCGCTTGAGACGCTTGAGCATGCGACCTTCGCCAAGGCGCAGCAACTTCGACAGCACAGCTATGTCCCCTGTTGGTAGGAGTCTTGCATTGAGCGACTCCCATGGTAGGCGACGAGCCCAAGATGGCCGCCGTAGCGGCGATCGCAAGCGCGGCAACGCCGGGCGCTGGGGGTACCTCCCGCTTGCGGGGACGGGTCGCCGCGCGACGACCCCGTTCAGGACAGCCTGATCAGCCCGTAGTCGTAGGCGTGCCGTCGGTAGACCACGCACGGCCGTTCGGTCTGCTTGTCGTGGAACAAGAAGAAGTCGTGTCCGACGAGCTCCATCTCGTAGAGCGCGTCGTCGACCGTCATCGGCGTGGCCGGGTGCTCCTTGGTCCGCACGATCCGTCCGGGCTCGTGGTCGGGCTCCACGCCGTCGTGCTCGGCCGGCGGGGACTGCGCCGCGGTGGGCACCGGGGCGGGTGGCGGCACCGCGGTCGCGGCGGCCAGTGACACCGGGGTCTTGTCCCCGTAGTGAACCTTGCGGCGGTCCTTGACGCGGCGCAGCCGGTTCTCCAGCTTGTCGACCGCGGACTCGAACGCGGCATAGAAACTGTTGGCGCACGCCTCCGCCCGCGTCACCGGGCCGCGGCCGCGGGCGGTGATCTCCACGCGCTGACAGGATTTGCGCTGACGCCGGTTGGGTGCGTGCTTGAGCTCGACATCGAAAAGGTAAATGGAGCGATCGAACCGCTCGAGGCGGGCGAGTTTTTGCGAGACGTACAGACGGTAATGATCGGGGATTTCTACGTTGCGGCCCTTGAACACAACGTCTGCGGTGGTTGTCGGTTGGGCTTGCCCATCGGTGACGGGCGGTTGGTCCAGAATCTGACCGGAATCCACGGATAGCCTTGACATACGTGACAACTCGTTTCTCTCTTCACGTCGCACGCGCCCTGCGTGCCCGGCTGTTTACTGCGCCGACGAGGTAAGAGCGGTTCGAGACTGGCTACCGCCGCAGGCTGCCCGCCGGAGCAAGGTGTCGATTACTCACCCCTTCCCGCGGATGGGTCTCACCTGGAGATTTTGCGACCAGTGAGTCAGACCGATGAGTCGTTCTTCGTTGATCTCGACGTTAGCTCGTGTTCGCCTGCCGATGCCACTAATTTGGTCGAGCTGTTGCATGTTCTTCACAACCTCTTGGCTGGTTCATGGGTTGCGCGCGGCGGCGGCAGATTCAGACCGCGGCGAGCGTAAGCACCGCGGCGACACGAACCCCGGCGGCCTGCAGGATCCGCACCGACTCGCGCGCCGTCGCTCCCGTGGTGATGATGTCGTCGACGACCACGACTTCGGTGTGCGGCGGCGCACCGCGCAGCACCACCCGGCCGGCGACGTTGCGTTCGCGCGCGGCGGTGCCCAGGCCCACCGAGTCGCGCGTCAGCGCCTTGAACCGCAAGGCCGGCGCGACGGTGATGTCCGGATGGCGCGCCACCGCGGCGCGCGCCACCCGTGCCACGGGGTCGCCGCCGCGCCGGCGCGCGGCCGAGCGCCGCGTCGGCGCGGGCACCACCGTCAGCGGGGTCGCCACGATCCCCCACCACAACAGGCGGTGCACCCCGACGGCCAGCGCATGCGCCAGCGGATCGACGAGGTCGGCGCGGCCCTGCTCCTTGAGCGCCAGGATCGCGCGCCTGCGGGCGTTGGCGTAACGGCCGAGCGCGAACACCGGTACCCCCGGGTCGATGCGCGGATTCACCACGTGCGGCTGATCGGCGGCCACCGACAGCTCGCCCGCGCATGCGTCGCACCAGCGGGTCGACGGCGCCCCGCAACCGCCGCATTCGGCCGGCAGAAACAGGTCGAGCATGGCGCCAGTGTGCTGGTCGGGTGTGACATGTCTGCCGGCCAGCCCGCGTGTCAGCCCGGCAGCACCGGAGCCGCCCCGGGCACCGTCAGCCCGGGCACCTCCGACCAGCCCTGCTGACCGTCGGCCGACGGCGAATACTGCAGCACGCCTTGGGGACCCGCGACATAGGCAGTCGACGGGTTGGCGACCACCGTCGTCACCGGCATCTGCAAACCGTGCGGCGGCGCGTCGGAGTTCACCCCGTCGATGTTCACGTAGGACACCGGATGGCTGGCGTCGGTGCGGGTCACCACGATGTCATCCCCGGTACGCCACGACAGCGACACCACCGAATTGCCCAACCCGAACCCGAGCCGGCGCGGGAAGGTCAGGGCGTACTGCCCGGCCTGGGTCTGCTCGACGCTGGCGAGGATCACCTGGCCGCCGATCACCATCGCGGCCCGCGTGCTGTCGCGGGACAGCTGCAGGTCCGTGATCGGCCCGGGGAACCGGGTGGCGACCGCCACCGAATCCACGGGAAGGCGCGCGGGTTGCCCGGAGGCCGGCTCCTGGATCGCCCGCAGCACGTTGTTGCCGTCGACCACCACCCAGACCACGTCGTCCAACGACCAGGTGGGGCGTGACAGGTTGTGCCCGTCGGCGGCCTGCACGGCTTCCTGGCCGAGGTCACCGATCCACAGGGACGCCGCCATGTCCGGGGCGCCGCGGTGCAGCGTCACCACCGACGCCACCTGCCGGCCGGTGCGCGACAGCGCGGCGCCGGTCTGATCACCCACGCGCCCGAACGCGCCGGGCACGGTGACGGCGTGCTGGCCGTCCAGCGACACCAGCGAGCCGTTCACCAGGGCGTGCAGCCCCGCGCCCGCGCCGTCGGCCGCGCCGGGATCGGTGGCCGCGACGTCGGAGGTGGTCCACCCGTCGCGGAACCGGTCGTCCAGCGGCGCGCCGTCGGCGCTGATCACGTACGGGCCCCGGATGTCGGCCCTGGCCAGCGTCCAAATGATCTGTGCCGCAAGCAATTGCCGGCTGTGCGGATCGGTGGTGGACAGCTTCTCCAGGTCGACGCGCGCCCCGCCGTACCCGCGCCCGATGCCGCTCTTGCCGCCGTCGGCCCGGGTCACCGGCCCGCGCAGCCGCAGCGGCGGGGCAAGCAGATTGCGCACCGTGTGCGCCATCTCGGGGCGCGGGCCGCCGATCAGCTTGGAGATCAGCTCGGTGGCCAACTGGTCGTGGTCGGGCACCGCCACGTAGCGCGGATCGGGAACCACCGTCTTGCCGGTGGGGTCGGCGAAATAGAGCGTGTTGCGCTTGTAGGTGGACTGGAACTGCTGCCAGTCCAGGAACACGCCGTTGGGCAGCCGGTCGATGCGCCAGCCGCCGGAGGTCTTGACCAACTCGATCGGCCCGGGGTCGGGCAGCACACCCTCGGCGGTCTCGAAC
This sequence comes from Mycobacterium sp. MUNTM1, assembly GCF_054660795.1. NCBI lineage: Bacteria > Bacillati > Actinomycetota > Actinomycetes > Mycobacteriales > Mycobacteriaceae > Mycobacterium > Mycobacterium sp. MUNTM1. The sequence goes on along the minus strand of NZ_BAAGDE010000055.1, from coordinate 16,012 downwards.
ACACCCATGTCGGACAGCGAGCCCAGTATATCGGCCCGCATGGTCGCCGAAACCCGTTCGGCCGCACGGGTTTCCACGAACACGACGTGGTCGATCAGCAGCGCGCTACCGGCGTCGTCCCAGGCGTTGGACGCCGACTGGGTGAGGAACTGGCGGGCGGCCAGGTGCCGGTTCGCGGGATCGGCTGTGGCTTTGAGGAATTCGCGCAGCAGCACGTCGGGGTCCATGCCCGGGGTGGGCTTGGGCAGGTTCGACGGCGCCGGCCGCTCGACGGTGCCGATCGCCTGTGGCGCCGACGAGCTCGGCACCCCCGCGCAGCCGGCGAGCAGCATGGCCAGCATCAGCAGGCCCAACAACCGCCGCATCACAGGCTTCTTTCGGCGTGTTCGTGTTGGCGCGGACGGTCTTTCGCGTGCTGCGGGCCGGTCGCGGCGGTCTGCGGAATAGGCTTCATCGGCAGCGGGCTGGTGGTCACCTTGTGCCCACGCACCAGCGGCAGTGTCAGCCGGAAGCACGAGCCGTGACCCGGTTCGCCCCACGCCTCCAGCCGGCCCTGATGCAGTCGCGCGTCCTCGATGCTGATGGCCAGGCCCAGCCCGGTGCCGCCGGAGCGGCGCACCCGCGACGGGTCGGCCCGCCAGAACCGGCTGAACACCAGCTTCTCCTCCCCCGGTCGCAGCCCGACGCCGTAGTCGCGGACGGTCACGGCGACCGTGTCCTCGTCGGCGCCCATCCGGATGTCGACCGGCTTGTGCTCGGCGTGGTCGATCGCGTTGGCGATCAGGTTGCGCAGGATGCGCTCCACCCTGCGGGTGTCGACCTCGGCGATCACCTCCTCGGTCGGCAGGTCCACCAGCAGTTTGATGCCGGCGTCCTCGGCCAGGTGGCCCACGTTGCCCAGCGCGCTCTGCACGGTGGTGCGCAGGTCGACCGCCTCGACGGACAGCTCGGCGACACCGGCGTCGTGCCGGGAGATCTCCAGCAGGTCGTTGAGCAGCGACTCGAACCGGTCCAGCTCGTTGACCATCAGCTCGGTGGAGCGCGCCAGCGTCGGGTCCAGGTCGGCACTGTGGTCGTAGATCAAATCGGCCGCCATCCGCACGGTGGTCAGCGGCGTGCGCAGTTCGTGGCTCACGTCAGAAGTGAAGCGGCGCTGCAGATTACCGAACTCTTCCAGCTGGGTGATCTGGCGCGACAGGCTCTCGGCCATGTCGTTGAACGACATGGCCAGCCGCGCCATGTCGTCCTCGCCGCGCACCGGCATTCGTTCGGACAGATGCCCTTCGGCGAACCGCTCGGCGATGCGCGACGCCGAACGTACCGGCACCACCACCTGCCGCGACACCAGCAGCGCGATCCCGGCCAGCAGCACCAGCAGCACCGCGCCGCCGGTGATCATCGTGCCGCGCACCAGCTGGATGGTGGCCTGCTCGTTCTTCAGCGGGAAGATCAGGTACAGCTCCAGGTTGGCCACCTGAGACGACGCCGGCGTGCCCACGATCAGCGCCGGCCCGGAGAACCCGTCGGTGTGCACGGCGGCGTACTGGTAGGAGGCCTGCCCCGCCTTGACGAAGCCGCGCAGCGAAGCGGGCACCTGGTCGACGGGCCCGGCGGTGGTCGCGGCGCGCGGGCCGTCGCCCGGCACCATCAGCACCGCGTCGAAGGCACCGGCCATGCCCGCACCCGAGGCCGGGTCGGTCTTGGAGGTCAGCGTGTTGCGCGCCAGCTGCAGGCTGCTGTCCAACGAGCGCGCCTCTTCGCCGTTGACGATCCCGCCCACGGTGGTGCGCGCCCGCTCGATCTGCTCGATGGCGGCCTTGACCTTGACGTCGAGCACGCGATTGGTGACCTGACTGGTCAATACGAAGCCGAGCGCCAAGATGACCGCCAGGGACAGTCCCAGCGTCAGCGCCACCACCCGCAGTTGCAGCGAGCGTCGCCAGGCGATGGCCACGGCGCGACTCACCGCGCCCATGCCACGAGTCATGGGGCCGGAACGTCCCCAGCGGCTTCGAGTGCGTCGCCGGGAGCCCCAGATCACTGCCGGCGCTCCTCCCTAACGCGACGCTCTACGACGTCGCCGCCGGTGCCGAAGCGCCGCTCCTCAGCATCGCTGCGCTCTGCATCGTCGCCGGCGGTCACGGAGGTCCGGCCTTGTAACCCACTCCTCGAACGGTCAACACTACGGTCGGGTTTTCCGGGTCTTTCTCAACCTTGGCGCGCAGACGCTGGACGTGCACGTTCACCAGGCGGGTATCCGCCGGGTGACGATAGCCCCACACCTGTTCGAGCAGCACATCACGAGTAAACACCTGCCGCGGTTTGCGCGCCAACGCCACCAACAAGTCGAATTCCAGGGGGGTCAGGGAGATCTGCTCGCCGTTGCGCGTGACCTTGTGCGCCGGCACGTCGATCTCGACGTCGGCGATGGACAGCATCTCGGCGGGCTCGTCGTCGTTGCGCCGCAGCCGCGCCCGCACCCGGGCCACCAGTTCCTTCGGCTTGAACGGCTTCATGATGTAGTCGTCGGCACCCGACTCGAGGCCCAGGACCACGTCGACGGTGTCGGTCTTGGCGGTCAGCATCACGATCGGCACGCCGGAGTCGGCGCGCAACACCCGGCACACGTCGATACCGTTCATGCCGGGCAGCATCAGGTCCAACAACACCAGATCGGGGCGCAGCTCGCGCACCGCAGTCAGGGCCTGGGTGCCGTCACCGATGACCGCGGTGTCGAAACCCTCACCCCGCAACACGATGGTCAACATCTCGGCGAGCGAAGCGTCGTCATCGACGACGAGAATCCTTTGCCTCATGGAGTCCATGGTGTCACCAGATCGGGACAAAACGGAGCTGCCACACGCGTGTTTCTTGCATCTATTACCACAGACCGTGCTGGGCGGATGTTGCCGACGTGACGCCGACCCCGGTTCAGCGCGGTGCCGAAGCCGGAATCGCATCCTCGATCAACCTGGCCGCGATGCTTGCGGCGGTCGACATGGCGTCGATACCGAGCGCGCGGGACCGGACGGACGCGCCGTCGAGCAGAAGCGCCAGTTGCTCCCCGAGCAACTCCGGGTCGGCGGCCCCGGCCTCCCTGGCGGCCTCTGCCAGTCGCGCGGCGATAGCGTTCTTGTACTCGCGCGCGCGCACACGCGCGGGATGGCGGCTGTCGGAGATCTCCACCGCCGTGGCGATGAACGGGCACAAGGGCGTGACCTGGCGGGTGGGCTTCGACGGCACCTCGAAGGCAGCGAGCAGTCGCTCGCGGGGTGTCAGATCGATGCGCTCGAACACTTCGGGCATCGTGTCGGGGTCCAGCCGACGAAGGTACTCGGCGATCAAGTCGTCTTTGCCGTCAAAGTGCTGGTAGGCGGTTCGCTTGGACACCTGGGCGACCGCGCACAGTTGATCCATCCCGGTGCTGTTGATGCCCTGGGCGCCGAACAGCTGCTGGGCGGCGGCCAGGATGCGCTCCCGCGCACCCCTCCCCCGGCGCCGCCCCTGCGGCCCCTTCTCCAACTCCCTCACCGATTCAGACTAGCGCGTCACGGTAACGGTAGGTGTACATAATTTGCCTACGAGACCACGGCCCCCTAATCTTAGATACACAGATAAGTTTACTTAAGAGGTCCGCAGAAATCGGGGGAACGCGAATAGTCATGGGAAAGCTTGATGGCAAAGTTGCGGTGATTACGGGTGGATCAAGCGGCATGGCGCTGGCCAGCGCGCAATTGTTCGTCGAGGAAGGCGCGCATGTCTTCATCACGGGTCGACGGCAAGAAGCCCTCGGCGAGGCCGTCGAGTTGATTGGCCGGAACGTGACCGCGGTCCAGGGCGACGCGGCCGACTTGGACGACCTAGACCGCTTGTACGCGACGGTGCGGCGAGAAAAGGGCAGCATCGACGTGTTGTTTGCCAATGCCGGAATGGGCGAGGCGGGCAGGCTCGGCGAAATCACCGAAGAGCACTTCGACACCGTCTTCGGGCTCAACGCCCGCGGCACACTTTTCACGGTCCAAAAAGCATTGCCACTGTTCAATGACGGTGGGTCGATCTTCATGACCGGATCAATCGCCGCCACGAAAGGTTGGCCCGACTGGAGTGTGTATGCAGCGAGCAAGGCTGCGCTGCGGTCGTTCGCCCGGGTGTGGCTCAACGAACTCAAGGACCGGAGAATCCGGGTGAACGTGCTGAGCCCGGGGCAAATCGCGACGCCGGTTCAAGAGGAATTGTTCGACGCGGAGACGATGCGCCAGTTCGAGGCCCTGATACCCCGAGGCTCGATGGGCCGCCCAGCAGAGATCGCGGCAGCGGCGCTGTTTCTCGCTTCAGACGACTCGAGTTTTGTGAACGGCGTCGAACTGACCGTCGACGGCGGCACGTCGGCAATCTGACCTCACGCGCCGATCCCGGCGTTAGGCCATCAGCTGTGCCGCGAGCCCGGCTGGCTCGACGTCCGCGTCGACGCTCAGCCAGCGTCCACACCAGCCCGCGGCGGCCAGTTCGGCGTAGACCGCGGCGGTGCGTTGCTGCAGCCCGTCGTCGCGTTCGTAGCTGTCGCGCGCGCGCCCGGGATCGGCCTCGGCCCGGCTGCGGGCGCGCTGCCCCGCAAGCTCGGCCGTCACCGCGAGCAGCACCTGCCAGTCCGGCGCGGGCAGCCCGAGCCGTTGATACTCCAGCGCGCGTATCCACTCCACGGCCGCCCCGGTCGCGTCCTGGTGCAGACGGGCCGCGGTGTAGGCCGCGTTGGAGGCGACGTAGCGATCCATGATCACCACGTCGTGCTCGCGGCGCAGCGCCTCGATTTCGTCGACCGCCCCGGCACGGTCCAGCGCGAAGAGTGTCGCCATCGCATAGACCGACGACGCGAGGTCGCCGTGCTCGCCGTGCAGGGCCTCCGCCGCGAGGTCGGCTGTCACCGATCGCCCGTACCGCGGGAAGGCCAGCATGGCGACCGACTTGCCGTCCGCGCGAAAAAGACCGCGAAGCTTGTCCGTCAGCGTCCGCTTGCCGGCGCCGTCAATGCCCTCGATCGCGATCAGCACGGCGCGAGCCTATCGCCGCCTCCGAGCGTTACGCCGGCGTGACGCTCGACGCCGAACGTCACGCTGGCGTGTCATTCGACGAGAACCGAAGGCTCAGTAGCGGTAGTGGTCGGCCTTGTAGGGGCCGTCGACGTCGACGCCGATGTACTCGGCCTGCTCCTTGGTGAGCTTGGTCAGCTCGCCGCCCAGCGCCTCGACGTGGATGCGCGCCACCTTCTCGTCCAGGTGCTTGGGCAGCCGGTAGACCTCGTTGTCGTACTCGTCGTTCTTGGTCCACAGCTCGATCTGCGCGATGACCTGGTTGGAGAAGCTGTTGCTCATCACGAACGACGGGTGGCCGGTGGCGTTACCCAGGTTCAGCAGCCGGCCCTCGGAGAGCAGGATGATCGACTTGCCGGTGTCCGGGAACGTCCACAGGTCGACCTGCGGGCGGATGTTGGTCTTGGTGGCGCCGGACTTCTCCAGCCGGGCGACCTGGATCTCGTTGTCGAAGTGGCCGATGTTGCCCAGGATCGCCTTGTCCTTCATCGCCTTCATGTGCTCGAGGGTGATGATGTCCTTGTTGCCCGTCGTGGTGATGATGATGTCGGCCTCGCCGATCACATCCTCCACCCGCTTGACGTCGAAGCCCTCCATCAGCGCCTGCAAAGCGTTGATCGGGTCGATCTCGGTGACCGTCACGCGCGCGCCCTGGCCGGCCACCGATTCGGCCGAGCCCTTACCGACGTCGCCGTAGCCGCAGATCAGCACCTTCTTGCCGCCGATCAGCACGTCGGTGCCGCGGTTGATGCCGTCGATCAGGGAGTGCCGGCAGCCGTACTTGTTGTCGAACTTGCTCTTGGTGACCGAGTCGTTGACGTTGATCGCCGGGAACGCCAGGTCGCCGGCGGCGGCGAACTGGTAGAGGCGCAGCACGCCGGTGGTGGTCTCCTCGGAGACGCCCTTGATCGACGCGGCGATCTTGGTCCACTTGTCCTTGTCGGTCTCGAACCGCTTGCGCAGCAGGTTGAGGAACACCCGGTGCTCGGTCGAGTCGTCTTCCTCGTCCGGCGGCACCACGCCGGCCTTCTCGTACTGCGCGCCGCGCAGCACCAGCATGGTGGCGTCGCCGCCGTCGTCCAGGATCATGTTGGCCGGCTCGTCGGGCCAGGTCAGTACCTGCTCGGCCGCCCACCAGTACTCCTCGAGCGTCTCGCCCTTCCAGGCGTAGACCGGGACGCCCTTGGGCTCCTCCGGGGTGCCGTGCGGGCCGACGACCACCGCCGCGGCGGCGTGGTCTTGGGTGGAGAAGATGTTGCAGGAGGCCCAGCGGACCTCGGCGCCCAGCGCGACGAGTGTCTCGATCAGCACCGCGGTCTGCACGGTCATGTGCAGGGAACCCGAGATGCGCGCGCCCTTGAGCGGCTGCACGTCGTGGTACTCGCGGCGCAGCGACATCAGACCCGGCATCTCCTGCTCCGAGAGCTCGATGTCCCGGCGACCGTAATCCGCCAACGACAGATCGGCGACCTTGAAATCGATGCCGTTTCGGACGTCGGGGGTCAGTGCGTTTTCGGTCGTCGTCATAGCGTGTTCTTCCTTTTTCGGCTCGCTCGGATCCAAGCGGTAATTAGCTTAGGTATGTTCTTGCGCCACTGTAGTCGCGGGTGGCCGCGCCTCGTGGGTCAGGGAACGTTGATGACGCCGTGACGCTCCGCGAACGGCGTCATCAACCGGGCCAGGTCGGCCGCCACGTCGTGATTCGCCTCCGGCGGCATCGACACGTAGCTCAGCGCCAGCCGCACGATGGCCCGCGCCAGCACCCCGGCGTCCTCGTCGCTGGTGGCCACCCAGCTGTGGGTCAGCGCGCTGGTCAGCCGTTCGGAGGCGCGGTTGATGATGGGGGCGCTGTCGGTGGTGATGATCTGCAGCAGGTCCGGCTTGGCCACGCCGGTGAGCAGCGAGATCACCAGCGGGTCCGCCGACAGCTCGGTGAACAGGTCGCGGAAGCCCTGCAGGAACGCCTCAAAGATGTTGCCGACGTTGGCTTCCAGCGCGGCGTTGACGGCGTCGACCAGCCGGTCGGCCAGGCGCAGGCCGTACCCCTGCGCCAGGCCCTGCCGGGAACCGAACTCGTTGTAGATCGTCTGGCGGCTGATGCCCGCGGCGCGGGCCACGTCCGACAGGGTGATGGCCGACCAGTCCCGCGTCAGCAGCAGATCCCGCATCGCATCCAGCACCGAGTCGCGCAGCAGGGCACGCGACGCCTCGGCGTAGGGCATCCGCTTCACAGGCGCGACAATAGCCGTTCGAGCCCCGGAATCGGTTGTTCCGGGGCTTTTTACGGCGTCGATGCCGGTCACGAACGGGCGATCTCCACCATCTCGAAGTCCGTCTTGGCCGCACCGCAATCCGGGCAGCTCCAGTCCTCGGGGATGTCGTCCCACCGGGTGCCGGGGGCGATGCCGTCTTCCGGCCAGCCCTTGGCCTCGTCGTACTCGAATCCGCACTGTACGCAGATGAAAAGCTTGAACGGAGCTTGGTCGCTCATCGGTTCACTCCTTCTCGGATCTGGGTGAAATCGGCCTTCTCCAGCACCGCGCAATCGGGGCAGCACCAGTCATCGGGGATGTCGGCGAAGGGCGTGCCCGGCCGAAAGCCTTCCCGCGGTGCGCCTTTCGCTTCGTCGTAGGTGTAGTCGCAGCCGGGGCAACGGTAGGCGGTCATGCCGTCGCCCCGTAGCGCGCCAGCAGTTTCTCGCGCAGCCTGGGTTGTACGTTGACCTTGGTGATGTCGCCGTCGTAGTGCGCCAGCACCCGGTGATCCATCACCTTGCGCCACAGCGGCGGGAAGTAGGTGAGCGAGATCATCGACGCGTAGCCGCTCGGCAGGTTGGGCGCGCCCTCCATGCTGCGCAGCGTCTGGTAGCGCCGGGTCGGGTTGGCGTGGTGATCGCTGTGCCGCTGCAGGTGGTACAGGAACAGGTTGGTCACCACGTGGTCGGAATTCCAGCTGTGCACCGGGGTGCAGCGCTCGTAGCGGCCGCTCGAATTCTTCTGCCGCAGTAAGCCGTAATGCTCCAGGTAGTTGACCGATTCGAGCAGGCTGAAGCCGAAGACCGCCTGGATGATCACGAATCCGATCAGCGCCGGGCCGAAGATCGCGATCAGCGCGCCCCACAGCACCACCGACATCACCCAGGCGTTCAGGACGTCGTTGGACGCGTACGTCTTGGGGTGCCACGGGCTGGCGCCCTGCCGGCGGATCCGTTGCGCCTCCAGCCGCAGCGAGGATCGCAGGCTGCCGAACACGCTGCGCGGCAAGAACTCCCAGAAGGTCTCGCCGAACCGCGCCGACGCGGGATCCTCCGGCGTGGCGACCCGCACGTGGTGGCCGCGGTTGTGCTCGATGTAGAAGTGCCCGTAGCAGGTCTGCGCCAGGGTGATCTTGGACAGCCAGCGCTCCAGCGAGTCCTTCTTGTGGCCCATCTCGTGGGCGGTGTTGATGCCGACGCCGCCGAGCACGCCGACCGACAGCGCCAGCCCGAGCTTGCCGGCCCAGCTGAGCGGGCCGTCAAAGCCGAGCCAGTGCAGGTTCGAGGCGGTGAACAGGTAGGCGCCGAAGGCGACGCTGAGGTACTGGAACGGGATGTAGACGTAGGTGCAGTAGCGGTAGTACTTGTCGTTTTCCAGCCGCTCCATGACGTCGTCGGGCGGGTTCTGCCCGTCGGGCCCGAAACGCAGGTCGAGGATCGGCAGCAGGACCCAGAGCAGGATCGGCCCGATCCACAGCGGCACCTGCGCGGCGGCGTGCCAGCCCAGCCGGTTCAGGCCCCACATCAGCGGCAGCATCACGAACAACGCCGTCGGAGCGATCAGCCCCATCAGCCACAGGCGACGCTTCTTGTCCCGCCAGGCGAGCGGCTCGGATTCGGGGCTGAGTTGCGGTTCGAATGTGGTCATATGCCAAACCTCCTTGTGAGTCACACCACGTTGAGGTTGGACAATACCGATGTTTGCGTCTCCTGTCTAGACAAAAGACGCTTGTTTGTAAAGCGGGTGGTTACGGCACCGAACTGCGCGGGTCGGCCTCGAGAGCATCGTCGCGCTCGGCCTCCCCCTCGCCCCGCCGCCCCTGCACCGAGTGCCAGTAGCCATAGCCGGCGTAGATCGCCGTGCCGACCACCAGCCACACCCCGAACCGGACCCAGGTGAGCGCGGTGAGGTTGAGCATCAGCCACAGGCACGCGGCGATCGAGGCGATCGGCAGCAGCGGCACCCACGGCGCCTTAAACCCGCGCTCCAGGTCCGGCCGGGTCCTGCGCAGCACGATCACGCCGGCCGAGACCAGGACGAAGGCGAACAGGGTTCCGACGTTCACCATCTCCTCGAGCTTGGTGATGGGAAACACCGACGCCGTCACGGCCACCACCACCGCGACCAGCACGGTGATCCGCACCGGGGTCCCGTGCGAGCCCGTCTTGGCCAGCGACCGCGGCAACAGCCCGTCGCGCGCCATGGCGAAGAGGACCCGGCACTGGCCGAGCATCAGCACCATCACCACGGTGGTCAGTCCCGCCAGAGCGCCGATGGAGATGATCTTGCTCGCCCAGTGGATGCCGTTCGCGGTGAACGCGGTGGCCAGGTTCGCCTGCCCGCGGCCCGACACGGTCTTGAGTTGGGTGTAGGAGACCATCCCGGACAGCACGATGGCGACCGCGACGTAGAGCAGGGTGACGATGCCCAGCGACGCCAGGATGCCCCGCGGCACGTCGCGCTGCGGATTCTTGGTCTCCTCGGCCATGGTGGCGACGATGTCGAACCCGATGAACGCGAAGAACACGATGGACGCCCCCGCCAGCACGCCGTACCAGCCGTAGTGGCTGCTGTGCGCGCCGGTCAGCAACGACAGGACGGACTGGTCGATGCCCTTGGCCTGGCTACCGGCTTCCGGCTTGGGGATGAACGGCGAGTAGTTGGCGCGCTTGATGTAGAAGACGCCGACCACCACCACGAAGAGCACCACCGACACCTTGATCGCGGTGACCACGGCGGAGAACCGGGACGACAACTTGGTGCCCAGCGCGATCAGGGTCGCCACTCCCCCGACGATCACCAGCGCCCCCCAGTCCACCTGCGCCGAGCCGAATTTGGCGGTGCCGCCGGCGAATCCGAACACCGTCCCCAGGTAGCTCGACCAGCCCTTGGCCACCACGGCCGCGCCGATCGCCAGCTCCAGCAGCAGGTTCCAGCCGATGATCCAGGCCAGGAACTCCCCGAAGGTGGCGTAGGAGAAGGTGTAGGCGCTACCGGCCACCGGCAGCATCGAGGCGAACTCGGCGTAGCACAGCGCGGCCAGCGCGCAGGTGCCCGCCGCGATCACGAACGACACCCAGATCGCCGGGCCGGTGATGTCGCCGGTCGTCGACGCGGTGACCGTGAAGATGCCGGCGCCGATCACCACCGCGACGCCGAACACGACCAGGTCCCGCCAGGTCAGGTCCTTGCGAAGCTTGGTGTCCGGCTCGTCGGTATCGGCGATTGATTGCTCGATCGACTTGGTCCGCCATCGATTGGCCATGCATTCGCCCTTTCCCAACGCACCATTGGTCCGTCACAGTACTGGGTACTCTCCGCAAATGCCGGATAGCACAGCAACGGCGAGGGACCATGCCGTGGTCATCGGGGGCAGCATCGCTGGTCTTTGCGCGGCGCGGGTGCTTTCGGATTCGTATTCGCGGGTGACGGTGTACGAGCGCGACGAGTTGCCGGCCGAACCGGCGAACCGCGCGACGGTGCCCCAGGACCGGCACCTGCACATGCTGATGGCCCGGGGGGCCATCGAATTCGAGGACCTTTTCCCCGGCCTGCTGGACGACATGGTGGCCGCGGGCGTGATCAAGCTCGAGAACCGGCCCGACTGCATCCACCTGGGCGCCGCGGGCCACGTGCTGGGCACCGGGCAGACCCTGCGCGACGAGTTCACCGCCTACGTGCCCAGCCGCCCGCATCTGGAATGGCAGCTGCGCAAACGGGTTCGCGACCTCGACAGCGTCACGGTGGCGCGCCGCTCGGTCGCCGAGCCCCGGTTCGACAGCGCGCGGCAACGGGTGACGGGCGTGCTCCTGGACCCCGCCGACCCCGACGGCGGCGACCCGGAGTTCGTTCCCGCGGACCTCGTCGTCGACGCGGCAGGCCGCGGCACCCGGCTGCCGGCATGGCTGGCGGACTGGGGATTCGAGCGCCCGGTCGAACAGGTGGTGGACATCGGCATCCACTACGCCACCCAACGGTTCGCCATCCCCGACGGGTTGATCGCGGAGAAAGTGGTGGTCGCCGGCGCCTCGCACGACCAGTCGCTGGGGCTGGGCATGCTGTGCTACGAGGACGGCACCTGGGTGCTGACCACGTTCGGCGTGGCAAACGCCAAACCGCCGAGAACCTTCCCGGAGATGCTGGAGCTGGCCCGGCAGCTGCTGCCGGCCCACTTCCACGCCGCGCTGACGCGGGCCGAGCCGCTGGGCGAGCCGGCGTTCCACGCCTTCCCCGCGAGCAAGTGGCGGCGCTACGACAAGCTGGAGCGCCTGCCGGCCGGCATCATCGCCTTCGGCGACGCGGTGGCCAGCTTCAACCCCACCTTCGGGCAGGGCATGACGATGACCTCGCTGCAGGCGGGGCACCTGCGCCGGGCGCTGCGGTGCCCCGACGATCGGGTCGCCGCCGAGCTGAACCGGGCCACCGCCAAGAGCACCTTCCCGGTGTGGATGATGAACGCGATCGGCGACGTCACCTTCCACCACGCCGACACCAAGGGCCCGATCCCCTGGTGGTGGCGGCCGTCGGGTGCGCTGTTCGATCAATTCCTGGGCGCCGCGGAGACCGAACCCGTTCTGGCGGAATGGTTCCTGCGACGGTTCTCGCTGCTGGACAGCCTCTATATGGTTCCGCCACCGCGGATCATCGGCCGGGCGATGGCGCACAACCTGCGGCTATGGCTGGGCGAGCGGCGCGGCGCCGCCAAACGGCGCGTCACAGCCCGACTGTCGCCCTGAACAGCTTGGTGGGTTCGTGCGCGACCAGCCGGATCGGGGCGTCGTCGGCCGCCACCCACGCGGCCATCCCCCGCTTCAGCGTCAGCGAACCGGACTTGCCGTGCACCGTCGTGCAACCCTGGCTGCACAACAGGATCTGCGGACCGTCGTGGCTGCACGTCGCGTCCACCTCGTGGCCGACGTGCTCGTCGTCGAGCTCGAGCAGCGCGACGGCGAACTCGTCGGTCGGGGTCTCGTAGACCAGCCCGAAGCCCTCGCGGCGGATGCGCGGCCGCAGCTGCTCCTCGGTGGTGGGCGTGAAGTCCAGCACCCGCAACAGTTCCGGCACGTCGACGTGCTTGGGGGTCAGGCCGCCGCGTAACACGTTGTCGGAGTTGGCCATCACCTCCACCGCGAAGCCGCGCAAATAAGTGTGCAGGTTGCCCGCCGAGACGAAGATGGCCTCGCCGGGCGCCAGGCTGACGCGGTTCAGCAGCAGGGCCGCCAGCACGCCCGCGTCCCCGGGATAGCGCTCGCCGAGCTCGAGCACCGTCTTGGCCTCGGCGGCGAATTCGGTTGCGCCCGAACTGACGTACGCGATGGCGCCGTCCAGCACCGCGGTCACCAGCACGTCGATGTCGGGCTGCGGGGCGGTGATCCAGGTGGTGAACAGCGCGCGCAGGCCGTCGGCGTCGGACTGGTCGTTCAGCAGGTCGATGTAGGGGTCGAGGTCGGAGACGGCCAGTGCCCGCAACAACTCGACGGTGCGCGAGGCCTGGCGAAATCCGGCCAGCGCCTCGAACGGGTGCAGCGCGACCAGCAGCTCGGGCTTGTGCGACATGTCGCGGTAGTTGCGCACCGGCGAGTTCAGCGGGATGCCGACCCGCTCCTCGCGCAGGTACCCCTCGGCGGCCTGCGCGGCGCTCGGGTGGGCCTGCAGGGACAGCGGCTCGTCGGCGGCCAGCACCTTCACCAGGAACGGCAGCACGTCCCCGAAGCGCGCCCGCGACACCGGCCCGAGCTGCCCCTCCGGGTCGTCGCCCAGCGCCGCGAGCAGCGTGATCTCGCCGTTGTCCGTTTCCAGCCACGCCGGATCGCCGGGGTGCGCCCCAAACCAAAGCTCGGCCTCGGGATGCGCCGCCGGCACCGGACGTTCGGTGAATTCGGCGATGGCGGTACGCGAACCCCAGGCGTACGTTCTCAAGGCACCGCGAAGCAGTTCCACTGTTGTATCTATCCCCGTACCAGTCGCATATAAACCGCGGCCATTTCCAGCCGGACGGCCAATACTGCCAGTTGCTGCTCGGGGCGCTGAGCACCGACCGACCCGCGGGAACCGTCGGACCCGATCGGGCCCGCGGCCGCATCGGGTGCCTCGGGCACGTCCTCGGCAGCAACCAGGTCGGCGTCGTCCACGCCGGCCAGCCGGGCGGCCACCACCGTGCGCTCGGCGGCCAGCGTCAGTGCCAGCACCCGCAGCCGGCGCGGCAGCGGCCCGTCGATCTCTTCGTCGTGGAACAGGGCGGCGTCCGGATCCGGGAAACCGGCCGCGATACCGGCGGAGGCTCCGGAGCGCAGGGCGACGACGGCGTCGGCCAGGCAGGTGGCCGCGGTGACCTGGTGCGCGATCCGCAGCAGCACCGAGCTGCCGTGCCGGGCCAGCGCCAGGGTGGCGGCGCTGTCGCCGGCCAGCGCCACCTGGCGCTCGCCGATCCGTGCGGCCAGGGTCTTGGCCGGGTTGGTGAACAGCTCGCGGGCGGCGCTGTTGCGCAGCGCCTCGGCGTCCAGCTCGTCGGCCAGCAACGCCAGGTCGACGCTCGGTCGCGGGTCGACGGCGTGCAGCACGGCCAACCCGGCGGCCAGGTACCGGCACAGGCCGAATTCGTCGGGCACCCACAGCCGGGGCGACAGCACCGCCACGCGCCCCGCGGTGGAATCGCGCAGCGGGCCCTCGAACGGCGCGGCCACCACCACCCGGGCGCCGCGACGCACCCCGGTCGCGGCGGCGGCGACCAGCGCGGGATCACCGGGATCGTCGCCGGCGATGATCAGCACGTCGAGCGGGCCTACCCAGGGCGGCGCCTCGCCGGTCACCGTGAACGGCTGCGAGGCCGTTCCCCCCAGCGTTGCGGCCAATATCGTCCCGGCGGTCTCGGCGGTACCGCGCCCGGCCACCCAGATGACGCTGCGCGGGCGGTCGTCGCCGCGCAGCGGGTCCAGCGCACCCTCGTCGACGGCGGCGGCAATCGCACGGACCTGGGCGCCGGCCGACGACGCGGCCCGCAGCAGGCCGTCGCGGTCGGCGGCCAGCAGGCCCTCGGTGTCCTCGAGATCGACCGCCCGGGTGGCGTTCACGGCGCGGCCCTGAGACCCGAGGTCGTCGTGGCGATTTCGGCGCTGATCTGGGCGACGACCGCGGCCACGTCCTCGGCCGTGCGGGCCTCCACGTTCAGCCGCAGCAGCGGCTCGGTATTGGAGCTGCGCAGGTTGAACCAGCTGCCGTCGCCGAGGTCGGCAGTCACCCCGTCCACGTGGTCGAGGGAGTGAATCCGGGTGCCGAACGACTTCAGCACCGCCTCGGTGCACTGCCCGGCGTCGGAAACCGTGAAGTTGATTTCGCCGGACGACTCGTAGCGCTGATAGTCCGCGGTCACCTCCGACAGCGGGCGGTCCTGCTCGCCGAGGGCGGCCAGCACGTACAGCGCCGCCAGCATCCCGGAGTCGGCGCCCCAGAAGTCGCGGAAGTAGTAGTGCGCCGAATGCTCACCGCCGAAGATCGCGCCGGTGTCGGCCATCAGCGCCTTGATATAGGAGTGGCCCACCCGGGACCGCAGCGGAGTGCCACCGCGCTCGGCGACCAGTTCGGGCACCGCGCGCGAGGTGATGACGTTGTGGATGATCGTCGCGCCGATCTCGCGGCCCAGTTCGCGGGCGGCCACCAGGCTGGTCACCGTCGACGGCGACACGGGGTTGCCCCGTTCGTCGACCACGAAGCAGCGGTCGGCGTCGCCGTCGAAGGCCAGCCCGATGTCGGCGCCGGTCTTGCGCACATAGGCCTGCAGGTCCACCAGGTTGGCGGGGTCGAGCGGGTTGGCCTCGTGATTGGGAAACGAGCCGTCGAGCTCGAAGTACAACGGCTCCAACGTGATCGAGTCGATCGGGCCGAGCACGGCCGGCGTGGTCAGACCGGCCATGCCGTTGCCGGCGTCCACGGCCACCCGCAACGGGCGCAGCCCGGAGGTGTTCACCAGCGACCGCAGGAATTGCCCGTAGTCGGCCAGCACGTCGCGATCGCTCACGGTGCCGGGTTCCCCGTCGTAATCCTCGACGCCGGCGATCACGTCATCGGCGACAACGCGCAGGCCGGTCTCGGCGCCGACCGGTTTGGCCCCCGCCCGGCACAGCTTGATGCCGTTGTAGGCCGCCGGGTTGTGGCTCGCGGTGAACATGGCGCCGGGGCAGTCCAGCAGCCCGGAGGCGAAGTAGAGCTGATCGGTGGACGCCAGGCCGATGCGCACCACGTCCAGCCCCTGGCCCGTCACGCCGGCCGCGAACGCGGCAGCCAGCGTCGGCGAACTGTCGCGCATGTCGTGGCCGATCACGACCTGGCGGGCGCCCTCGCCGCGCATGAGTTTGGCGAATGCTGCGCCGAGATCGGTGACCAGCGGCTGGTCGAGCTCTTCGCCGACTAGCCCACGCACGTCGTAAGCCTTGACGACACGGTGGACAGTCGCGGCGGGCCGAGACATGCGGGACTCCTGACGACGTGAACTCTTGGCCGTCAGCCTATCGGGCCGCGCAGGACTGGAGCCCCGGCGGTGCGTGAGGATTTCGCGTCGGGCCGGTCAGGACGGCGGGTCGCCACCATCGGGGCTAGTTGTACTCGGCTAAGACGTTGTTGACAGTCGGCTGATCGGAGGGTGGCCTCCGAGTGCTGAGTGGCGTCGTTGATTGT
>NZ_BAAGDE010000054.1:0-43779 GCF_054660795.1 Mycobacterium sp. MUNTM1 | reverse complement strand
TCGGGGTGTGTGTGGTAACCACACCGATACCGGAGGTCCTCACCTACTTCCGCTCACCACGCCGTTCACAACCTGTCAAAGAGTTACAGCTAGGGCGTCTGCGCGGTCGATCCGGCCATCGATGCGGACCCCGACCCCGACATCGCCACCGGGTCGTCGTCCTCCCACAGCAGCAGTTGACGAACCGCGGGGCGCGGACCGTAGGGCCGCAGCATCGTGCTGGCCGGGCGCGGGCGCACCCGCTGCGGCCACCAGAACCAGCGCCCGAGAAGCCTTGCGACAGAAGGCGTCATGAACGAGCGAACGATGAGCGTGTCGAACAACAGGCCGAGTCCGATCGTCGTCCCGATCTGGCCGAGCACCTGAAAACCACTGAACACGAACGCACACATGGTGACGGCGAAAACGATGCCGGCCGAGGTGACGACGGAACCGGAGCCGGCCATCGCCCGGATGATGCCGGTGTTCAGCCCGGCATGGATCTCCTCCTTGAAACGGGAGATCAACAGCAGGTTGTAGTCGGATCCGACCGCCAGCAACAGGATCACCGCCAGCGCGAGCACGACCCAGTACAGCTGGATGCCGAACATGTACTGCCACACCAGGACTGACAGCCCGAACGAGGCCCCCAGCGACAGGGCCACCGTGCCGACGATCACCAGCGCCGCGATCAGGCTGCGCGTGATGATCATCATGATCAGCAGGATCAGGCTCAGCGCGGCGAACGCCACGATCATCAGGTCGTACTTGGCGCCATCCTGGATGTCCTTGTACGTCGCCGCGGTCCCGCCCACGTAGATGCCCGCACCGGCCATGGGGGTGCCCTTCAGGGCCTCGTGCGCGGCCTTCGTGATCGGATCGATGTGCGAAATGCCCTCGGGCGTCGCGGGATCGCCTTCATGCGTGACGATCATCCTGGCGGCCTTGCCGTCCGGCGAAAGGAACAGTTTCAGCCCGCGCTTGAAGTCGGGGTTGTTGAATACCTCGGGTGGCAGGTAGAAGGTGTCGTCGTTCTTGGCCGCGTCGAAGGCGCGCCCCAACGCCGTCGCGTTGTCGATCGCAGCCGCGGTCTGCGCGTAGATTCCGGACAGCGTGGCGTAATTCGCCAGCGTCAGATCGCGATTGGTCTGCTGGCTCTGGATCTGCGGCGGGATCAACGCCGTCAGCTTGGGCTGCAGCGCGTCGAGCTTGTCGAGCGAGGCCGTGAGGTTCTCGAACTTCTCGGTGAGCTGGTCGATGCCGTCGAGGGCGTCGAACAGCGATCGGAACGCGAAGCACACGGGAATGTCGTAACAGTGCTTCTCCCAATAGAAGTAGCTGCGCACCGGCCGGAAGAAGTCGTCGAAGTTCGCGATCTTGTCACGCAGATCCTGGATCGTGGCGAGCGTGTCGTGAAAGTTCACCGTCTCGTCGTGGGTGGTGCCGGCGAGCTGCTGCTGCAGCGTGTACTGCTGCTTGAGGATGTTGATGGTCTTGGTCAGTTCGTTGGCCTGCTTGAGGGCGTCGTTGGCCCGATCCTGTTGGTAGGTCAGGTTCTGCTGCTGCGCCGCACTGGAATTGCTGACGACGAACGCGAGCGAACTGTGCACGAGCGGGGTGCCCAAGGGCCGGGTGATGGTCTGCACCTGCGCGACCCCGGGAACGTGGAACACCGCCTTGGCCACTTTGTCCAATACGAGCATGCTCTCCGGGTTACGCATGTCGTGATCGGTTTCGACCATCAGCAGCTCGGGCTCCAGCCGGGCCCGCGAGAAGTGCTTCTCGGCGGCGGTGTAGCCGACGTTGGCCGGCGCGCTGGCCGGCATGTAGGGGCGGGTGTCGTAACTCGTCTTGTAGCCGGGCAGGGCGATCAGGCCGACCAGGGCCAGCGCGCACGCCGCCGCGAGCACGGCGCCGGGCCAGCGGACGATGGCGGTGCCGATGCGCCGCCAACCGCGGGTTCGTATCGCCCGCTTGGGGTCGAAGATCCCCACCATGGCACCCAGGGTGAGGATCGCCGGCCCCAGGGTGAGCGCGGCGAACAGCGCGACCAGGATGCCCAATGCGGCTGGTATGCCCAGACTTTGGAAGTACGGCAATCGGGTGAAACTCAGGCAGGCCACCGCGCCGGCCACGGTGAGCCCGGAGCCCAACACGATGTGCGTCGTGCCGTGATACATCGTGTAGAAGGCCTTTTCGCGATCCTCACCGGTGCCGCGCGCCTCCTGGTAGCGGCCGACGAAGAATATCGCGTAGTCCGTTCCGGCCGCGATCACCAACAGCGTCAGCAGATTCGTCGCGTAGGTCGACAAGCCGATCACGCCGGCATTACCCAGGAGCGCGACAAGGCCTCGGGCGGCCGACATTTCGATGAGCACCGTGGCGAGCACCAGCAGCGTGGTGAGCACCGAGCGGTACACGAAGAACAGCATCAGGGCGATCACCCCGATGGTGATCCCGGTGACCTTCGCGGTGCCCTTGCTGCCGACGTCGAACTGATCGGAGATCAGCGGCGCCGCACCGGTGACATAGGTCTTGACGCCGGGCGGCGGCTTCATGCGCTCGATGATGTCGCGCAACGCCCCGACGCCCTCGTTGGCCAACGCCGAGCCTTGATTGCCGGCGAGGTTCACCTGCACGTAGGCGGCCTTGCCGTCGCTGCTCTGCGATCCCGCCGCGGTCAGGGTGTCACCCCAGTAATCCTGGACATGCTGGACGTGTTTGTGGTCCTGCTCGATCCTGCGGACCATCTCGTCGTAGAAGCGGTGGGCGTCGGCGCCCAGCGGCTTGTCGCCTTCCAGAACGATCATCGCCGAGCTGTCGGTGTCGAATTCTCCGAACTTCTCGCCGATGCGCTTGACCGCCTTGAGCGACGGCGCATCTGGCGAGTTCAGCGCCACGTTGTGGGTCTTGCCCACGTCTTCCAGTTGCGGCACCGCGATGTTGGTGAAGGCGGCGAGCGCGACCCAGAACAGCAGGATCGGCAACGCGAGCCGGCGGATGGTGCGCGGCACGAACGGTCGCGGCTGTTGATCGTTGCTCATCCAGATTTATCCAGACAGAAGGTGTAGGCGTCGACTTTGTTGACGGTGCGTTGGTCTTTCACTTCTCCGTTGACAGTGATGCGGCAGCCCAGGGTGTCCCCGTTGCCCTGCGCGACGACGTTGCCGATCACCGCGGGCTCGGTCGTGGTGATGGTGAACGACCACGGCAGGGGCGCGTCCTTGACCTGCTGCGGCTGGGCGTTGACGTCGAGGTAGTTGATGGTCGCGGTCGCGCCCGGTGCACCGAAAACCTCGAGCACGACCTGCTTCGGGTTGAAGGGGACGATCTCGTTGGACAGGCCGCTGTTGGCCGACGTGCTGCTGTGCGACCACAAGATTCCGTGCAGGCGATAGATTCCGAATCCGGCGAGGACGACGACCACCACGGCGACGAGCACCATCCACCCCCGCTTCACCAGGGGCGCGATCGAAAAGCCTTTCACCCGTTAGCCTTTCGAAGTTCGGGCGACACGATTCCACGCAAGCCAAACACGGCCGCCAACACCGTGAGTGTGATCGACAGCTATGACAGTACGGTACGGGACCGTACTGTACAAGAGACGCGCGCGTACATATTTTCCGGCGGGCGCCGGCGCTGGCATGCGGCGTCTTACTCCGCCGACCTGGTCAGGCCGGGGATGAGGAACCCATCGACGAACGCTTCCACGGTGCGTCGAGTGGGGGGGCGACCGGGCAAGATCGACCGAAAGATGAGGTAGCCGGGCAGCAGGTCCCAGAGTTCGTCGGTGATGACGCCTTCGGTGATCTCGCCCCGATCGACGGCCTGATGCAGCACGTGCTGGATGAGGGCTTTGCGCTGCTCGAGGAATTGGTGCTGCATGGCGTCGTTGAGCGCGGGGTGGCGCGAGACCTCAAACATCACCGCCCGGATGGTGCTGGCGTGCTGCCCGGCCTCGCGGCAAATCGTCTCCCCCAGGCTGAGCAGGTCGCCGCGCAACGTGCCGGTATCGGGCGGGACCGCCACCTGGCGGACGCCTTCGATGAAGGCGGCCAGCACCAGTTCGGCTTTGGAGGGCCAGCGCCGGTAGACCGTGGCCTTGCTGGCGCGCGCGGCGTTGGCCACCGCGTCCACCGTCAGCTGGTCGTAGCCGTGTTCCTGCAGCAGCGCCAGGGTCACGGCCAGTATCTCGGCCTCGCGCGGCGACCACGGCGACGCGTGCTCGCACCGGTCGGCCGTCTGGGTCATAGAGCCCACGATAGAGCCGCTCGGGCAATGCGGACCACTTTCGGCGCAGTCGGCCCCACGAATGTCAACCCGTCAGCGGGCGAACATCAGCGCGCGTTCGATGTCGGCGAGCAGGTCGTCGGTGTCTTCGATGCCCAGCGAGATGCGCGCGAATCCGTCGGCGACCGGATCTCCCCAGCGGGCCCGGCGGTCCACGGAAGTGTGCAGGCCCCCGAAACTGGTGGAGGCGATCAGCAGTTCGCTGCGGTCCACCAGCGCGTGTACCGCGCCCGCATCGGCCAGTTCGACGGAGACCAGCGCCCCGAATCGGCGCATCTGGGCCATGGCCACCGGATGCGCCGGGTCGTCGACCAATCCCGGGTAGCGCACCGACCGCACCGCCGGGTGGCCGGCCAGCATGATCGCCAACGCCCGCGCGTTCTGGCATTGCCGTTCGAAGCGCAGTCCGGCAGTTGCCATGCTGCGCAACAGAAGCCACGCCTCGAACCCGCCCAGGATCGCGCCGGTGAGCAGCCGGTGTCGCTCCACCGCGGCCAGCAGCTCGGGCCGGCTGGTGGCGACGTAGCCGGCCAGCAGGTCGCCGTGACCGGACAGGGCCTTGGTCGCGCTGGCCACCACCGCGTCGGCGCCCAACGACAGCGGCTGCTGGCCCAGGGGTGTGGCGGCGGTGTTGTCGACGACCAAGCGCGCGTTGCGGTCCCGGCAGATGCCGGCCAGCCGGTGCACATCGATCACGTCCAACGCCGGGTTGGTCGGCGTCTCGGCGAGCACCACGTCGGCGTGCGCGGCGGCGTCGTAGATCTGGGCGCTCGACGCCTCGACGACCGTCACACCGGCGAGCACCAGGTCTTCGCGGGCGTAGCGGCGCACCTGGTAGTAGCCGTCGGCCGGCACCACCACCGTCGATCCGGGCGTCGCCAGCGCCCGCAACACGGCGGCGATGGCCGCCATGCCCGAACCGAACACCCGCGCGTCGGTGGCTTCCTCCAGCTCGGCGAGCGCCGACTCCAGTTGCCGCCAGGTCGGATTCGAGCTGCGCCCGTAGTTGTCCAAGGAACTGGTTTCATCGGCGTCCAGGTGATAGGTGGCGGCGAGCACCGCTTGCGGCGCCACCGGTTGACCCGGAATGGCTTGAGAATCAACGGCTTTCAGGCTGCGTGTGGAATCACCGTACCGATTGCTCATCGCTCAGTCCGCCGGGGCTTCGGACGGGCCCTCGGCGAGCAGCTTGCGGAAGCCGTCCTCGTCGAGAACGGGCACCCCCAGCTCGATCGCCTTGTCGTACTTGGACCCCGGCGAATCCCCGGCCACGACGTAGTCGGTCTTCTTCGACACCGAGCCGGCGGCCTTGCCCCCGCGCGTCAGGATCGCCTCCTTGGCGTCGTCGCGGGAAAAGCCGCTGAGCGACCCGGTGACCACCACCGTCAGCCCCTCCAGCGTGCGCGGCACGCTGGTGTCGCGCTCGTCGGCCATCCGCACGCCGGCCGCGCGCCACTTGTCGACGATCGCGCGATGCCAGTCGACGGTGAACCATTCGGTGAGCGCCGCCGCGATCGTCGGACCGACGCCTTCCACCGCGGCCAGCCGCTCGGTCGACGCCGACATGATCGAGTCCAGGTCGCCGAACTCGGTCGCCAGAGCGCGTGCGGCCGTCGGCCCGACGTGCCGGATCGACAGCGCCACCAGGACACGCCACAGCGCCACCTTCTTGGCCTTGTCCAGGTTGTCCAACAGCCGCTTGCCGTTGGCGGACAGGGCGCCGGCCTTCGTCCGGAACAACTCGGTGCGCAACAGGTCGTCCTCGGTGAGCGTGAAAAGGTCGCCCTCGTCGGCGATCACCCCGGCCTTGAGCAGCGCGATGGCCGCTTCGTAACCGAGTCCCTCGATGTCGAACGCGCCGCGACCGGCGACGTGAAACACGCGCTCCCGCAACTGCGCCGGACACGACCCGGCATTCGGGCAGCGGATGTCGGCGTCGCCCTCCTTGGCCGGCGCCAACGTGGTGCCGCACTCGGGACACGCGGTGGGCATGACGAATTCGCGTTCGGAACCGTCGCGCAGGTCGACGACGGGGCCGAGCACCTCCGGGATCACGTCGCCGGCTTTGCGGATCATCACGGTGTCGCCGATCAGCACGCCCTTGCGTTTCACCTCGGCGGCGTTGTGCAGCGTGGCCAGCCCCACGGTCGACCCGGCCACCTTCACCGGGGTCATGAAGGCGAACGGGGTGACGCGTCCGGTGCGCCCGACGTTGACGCGGATGTCGAGCAGCTTGGTCTGCGCCTCCTGCGGCGGGTACTTGTAGGCGACGGCCCAGCGCGGCGCGCGGGAGGTGGTCCCGAGGCGGCGCTGCAACGCGACGTCGTCGACTTTGACCACCACGCCGTCGATTTCGTGCTCGAGGTCGTAGCGGTGCTCACCCCAGTAGCCGATCCGTTCCTCCACCGCGGCGAGGCCGCGCACCCGCGCGGTCTGTTCGGCCACCGGCAGCCCCCAGGCGTTCAGCGCGGTGTAGGCCTCGTGCTGGGTTTTCGGTGCGAATCCCTCGGTGCGGCCGATGCCGTGGCAGATCATCCGCAGCTTGCGCCGGGCGGTGACGGCGGGATTCTTCTGGCGCAGCGAGCCCGCGGCGCTGTTGCGCGGGTTGGCGAACGGCGCCTTGCCGTCTTCGACCAGGCTGGCGTTGAGCGCTTCGAAATCGGAGAGCAGGAAGAACGCCTCGCCACGCACCTCGAGCAGCGCGGGAACCGGGAAGTCCTTGCTGGCGGACAGCCGCTCGGGGACGTCGTCGATGGTGCGCGCGTTGAGCGTCACGTCCTCCCCGACCCGGCCGTCGCCGCGGGTCGCGGCGCGTTCCAGCCGGCCGTCGCGGTACACCAGCGCCAGGGCGACCCCGTCGATCTTGAGTTCGCACAGGTAGTACGGCTCCTTGCCGACCTCGGTCTCGACGCGGTTGCTCCAGGCCACCAGCTCGTCGCGGTCGAAGACATCGTCCAGGCTCAGCATCCGTTCCAGGTGCTGGGCCTCGCCGAACTCGGTGGCAAAACCCGCCCCGCCGACCAGCTGGGTCGGGGAATCGGCCACCCGCAGCTCGGGGTGGCGCTCCTCCAGCGCGAGAAGCTCGTTGAACATCGCGTCGAAGTCCGCGTCCGAGATGATCGGGGCGTCCTTGATGTAGTAGCGGAACTGGTGCTCACGGACCTCTTCGGCGAGGTCCTGCCACTGCCGGCGAACCTCGGGCGATACCGAATCAGGTTCTGCTGCGCTCACCTTGGCAGGCTATCCGAGGACACCGACGCGAAACCGGGCGCGCTCAGTCCTCGTCCTCCACGAAGGCCCGCAACCGATGCACCGCGGCGTCCCACCGCCGGGACAGCTGACTCAGGTAGTCGCTGGCCGACGCCAGCGGCTGGGTCTGCACCGTCCAGACCCGCTCGCGGCCCCGCCGGCTGCTGCTCACCAGTCCTACGGACTCCAGCAGCTGCAGGTGCTTGCTGGCCGCTTGCCGGGTGACCGGGATGGCGCCGGTGACCTGCGACGTCGAACTGGGGCCCTGATCGCAGAGCCGCACGATGATGCGCAGCCGGTTGGGATCGCCCAGCGCGTCGAAGAGCGGCGCGTCGACGGCGACGTTCATACCCGCACGCCTTCGATGTACCTGCGCACCAGCGTGGTCTGGATCGCCCAGCCCTCGCCGTTGGCCTCGAACGCTTCCCCGCGGCGCGCCTCGGGAATCGCCTCGAAACCCGATTCGGTAATGGTCAGCAGCACGCCGTCGGGCCGCTCGGACAGGGTGAACTCGACCAGGGTGGTCGGCTCGTGGTCGTAGTCGACCCCCGCGTCGACGGCGAACGGATGCCAGCGGTAGGCGAACCGGCGCCGCGGCTCGAGGGCGACGATCTGCCAGGTGCTGCGCACCCCGGCGTGCGGCTCCTGGCGCTTGGCGACCTCACCGTCGACGACGGTCGGGCTGATCGCCGCGGTCACCGACGTCCCGGCGACGAACGGCCCGTCGAAGCGCACCCCGAACCAGCGGCCGAACTCCTCGGCGTCGCTGATGGCCCGCCACACCCGCTCCAGCGGCGCGCGCAGCACCACGTGCTTCTCGATCTTCATATGCAACCTCCTGGTTGCCTATCACTTCAGCACGGTGCGGCCAAAAGCGCAACCTTTCGGTTGCCTATCCGATGGCGTCGGGATCGGAAGCGAACATCTCGGCCGCCTTGCGGGCCAGCCCGATCGCGGTCCGCGCCCATTCCGGCGTCGCACCGGCCAGACCACACGCGGGCGTGACGCCGATGCGGTCGCGCAGCGCCGAACGGGCGAAGCCGAGCCGGTCGGTCACCGCGGCCACCGCGGCGGCCACCTCCTCCGCCGACAGCCGGCGCGGCGGGGCGTCGCGGGCGACCACCCCGAGCGCGACGGTGCGGCCGGACTCCACGAACTCGGCAACCCCGTCCAGATCCGCGGCGCCCAGCGCGCCGGCATCCACCGAGACGCCTCGAAAGGCGCTGCGCTGCAACAGGTCCCATGGCAGGTCGGGGGCGCAGCAGTGCAGCAGCACCTCGCCGCCCACCGTCGTGGCGCAGGCGTCGAGCAGGCCCGCGGCCACCTCCGCGTCGAGCGGGGCCACCGGGCTCAGCGCGGTCACCCCGCTCAACCCGCCGCCCAGCGCCTTGGGCAGCGACGGCTCATCGAACTGCACCACCACCTCCGCCTCGAGCCGGCGCGCCAGCCCCGCGCGGTGCGCGGACACGCCCTCGGCCAGCGAGGCCGCCAGGTCGCGCAGCGCCCCGGGGTCGGTGATCGCCCGATGGCCGTTGGACAGCTCGATCTCGGCGGCCAGCGTGATCGGGCCCGGCGCCTGCACCTTCACCACCCGGCCGTCGTTGCGCAGGCCGGCGGCCTCCCAGGCCTCTTCCAGCGCGTCCATGTCCTCGTCGAGCAGGCTGACGGCGCGGCGGGTGACCGCACCGGGCCGGGCGGTGAGCCGGTAGCCGCGCGGCACCGTGTCGATGGCCACGTCGATCAGCAGCGCGCCGGCCCGGCCGAGCATGTCAGCACCCACCCCGCGCGCCGGCAGCTCGACGATGTGCGCCAGCGCGCCCGCGAGTTCACCCACCACGACTTCGGCGGCCCGGCGCGCGGCGATGCCGGGCCACGATCCGACACCGCTGGCGTTGGCGAAGGGATGGGCGAAAACACTCACCGGGCAACCGTATTCGACGTCGCACCACCCGCCGGTCGGCAGGGGTCTGTGAGCCGCGGCGCGGCGCGGGTAGGTTCAACGGCCAGAGGGGTGCGAAAACGTGTCGCAGACGGCGAGATCGGCGTGGCTACCGGTGTTGTGCACGGTGGTGGCGCTGGTCGCGGCCTGCACCCGGATGGTGGACGGCGCGGCCGTGGCGGGGTCCGGCGCCAACCGCCGGGTGGTGCAGGGCGTCGACGTCGACACGATCCTGCTGGACCAGTCGCGGATGCGCGCGATCACCGGCGCCGGTGAGCATCTGAGCATCATCCCGTCGATGGACGGCACCAGCCCGGTGGACATCGACGCGCTGGCCGATACCGCGCCGCGCGAGTGCCGGTTCATCTACGCCGAGACCGCCACCTTCGGGCGCGACCTCGAGGCGTTCCACAAGACGACGTTTCAGGACCCACCCGACGGCGCACTGATCTCCGAAGGCGCCGCAGCCTACCGCGACGCCGACGCCGCCCGGCGCGCCTTCGGCGCCCTGGTGGGCACGGTCGGCGACTGCGCGAGCGGCTCGAGCGGCCAGCTCTACGTCGGCGACTGGAACGCCGACGCCACCTCGCTGCACCTGCGGCCCGGCGGGTGCGGCCGCGACTACCGGATCCTGTCGGTGGCCATGCTGGAGGTCACCTTCTGCGGCTTCGCGCAGTCGGTGTCCGACATCGTGATGACGAACATCTCCGCGAACATGCCGCGGTAGCGCGGTTCAGCGGGCGGTGCCGGCGATGGTGGCACTGCCAAGCACCTCGTCGCCTTCGGGATCGGGCCGGTACAGCACCAGCGTCTGGCCGCGGGCCACGCCGCGCATCGGCGCGCGCAGCCGCACCACGAGCTCGCCGTCGACCAGTTCGGCTATCGCGTCGGCCGTTTCGCCGTGCGCGCGCACCTGCACCGCGCACTCCACCGGGCCGGTCGGCGTGACACCCGAGGTGAAAATCGGTGTCCGCCCGACTATTTCGCGTATCTCGAGGTCGGCGGCCTCGCCCACGTGCACGGTCGACGTCTCCGCGTCGATCGCGGTCACGTAACGCGGCCGGCCGTCGGGTCCCGGCCCGGCGATGCCGAGACCCTTGCGCTGGCCGACAGTGAAACCGTGCACGCCGTCGTGCTCGGCGAGCACGGTGCCGTCGGCGTTGACCACGGCACCGCGGCGCACCCCGATCCGCTCGCCCAGGAAGGCGCGGGTGTTGCCCGATGGGATGAAGCAGATGTCATGGCTGTCCGGCTTTTCCGCGACGGTCAGGCCGCGCCGGGCGGCCTCGGCCCGGATCTGCGGCTTGGGGGTGTCCCCGATCGGGAACGCCGCGTGGCGCAACTGCCCGGCGCTCAGGACGGCCAGCACGTAGGACTGGTCCTTGTCGTGATCGACGGCGCGGCGCAGCCGGCCATTCGAGAGCCGGGCGTAGTGGCCGGTGGCCACCGTGTCGAACCCGAGCGCAATGGCTTTGGCGGACAGCGCCGAGAACTTGATCTTCTGATTGCACACCACGCACGGGTTGGGGGTTTCGCCGCGCGCATACGACGACACGAATTCGTCGATGACGTCCGCCTTGAACCTGTCCGCGAAATCCCAGACGTAAAACGGGATTCCGAGCACATCGGCGACACGGCGCGCGTCGGAGGCGTCTTCCTTCGAGCAGCACCCCCGCGAGCCGGTGCGCAGGGTCCCCGGTGCGCTGGACAGCGCCAGGTGCACGCCGACGACGTCGTGGCCGGCGTCGACCATCCGGGCGGCGGCGACCGACGAGTCGACGCCACCGCTCATGGCAGCAAGCACTTTCACTTAGGACGCCCCCGCGGCGGCCAGTGCGGCGCGACGGGCGCGGTCCACCGCGCCGGGCAAAACCCGCAGCACCGCGTCGACGTCTGCGTCGACGCTGGTGTGCCCCAGCGAGAGTCGCAAAGACCCGCGGGCGCTGGTCGCGTCGGCGCCCATCGCCATCAGCACATGCGAGGGCTGCGCGACACCGGCGGTGCAAGCCGATCCGGTCGAGCACTCGATTCCGTTGGCGTCCAACAGCATCAGCAGAGCGTCGCCCTCGCAGCCGCGGAAGGTGAAGTGCGCGTTGCCCGGCAGGCGCAGCGGATCGCGGGCGCCGTTAAGGGTGACGTCCTCGATGCCGCCCAACACCCCGTCGACCAGCCGGTCGCGCAACGCCCGCAACCGGGCGCTGTTGACCTCGAGCCCGTCGACCGAGATCCGGGCCGCCGCCGCCATTCCCACCGCACCGGCGACATCGGCGGTACCCGAACGGATGTCGCGCTCCTGCCCGCCGCCGTGCGCCAGCGGCACGCAGGCGACGTCGCGGCGCAGCAGCAGCGCGCCCACCGCGGGCGGGCCGCCGAACTTGTGCGCGGTCACGCTCATCGCCGACAAACCGCTGGCCGCGAAGTCGACCGGCAGCTGCCCCACCGCCTGAACGGCGTCGCTGTGCATCGGGACGCCGAATTCGGCCGCGACGGCGGCGAGTTCGGCGGCCGGCTGCACGGTGCCGACCTCGTTGTTGGCCCACATCACCGACACGAGAGCGACGTCATCGGCGTCGCTGTGGCGGGTGAGCACCTCGCGCAGCGCGGCCGCCGACACCGACCCGTCGGGGGCGGTCGGAAGCCAGGTGACCTCGGCGCCCTCGTGTTCGACGAGCCAGTTCACCGAGTCCAGCACCGCGTGGTGTTCCACCTCGCTGGTGACGATGCGCCGGTGCCGCGGCTCGGCGTCGCGGCGGGCCCAGTAGATGCCCTTGACGGCCAGGTTGTCGCTCTCGGTGCCCCCGGCGGTGAAGATGACCTCCGACGGGCGCGCGCCCAGCTTCTCGGCGATCAGCTCGCGGGATTCCTCGATGCGGCGCCGCGCGGTGCGGCCGCTGGTGTGCAGCGAGGACGCATTGCCGACTGTGCCCAGCACAGCCGTCATCGCCTCGACGGCGGCGGGGTGCATCGGGGTGGTGGCGGCGTGATCCAGGTAGACCATGACGCGAACCACGATACCGGCCCGCCCGTTTGCTCAGGCCACCAGCACGTGCCCGTGACCAGCGCGCCGGGCGGTTCCGGCACCCACCGCGGACTGGCACCGGCCGGCCAGGGCGCGCCGGTCGGTCCCGGGGAGCTGCAGAGACTCCACGTGCACCCGGGCCAGCGTGCGCGGCACGACGAGCAGCCGGCGGATCGAGCTCAGCAGGGTCTCGTCGCCGACGAAGGCCGGGACCGTCGAGGGGCTGCCGTCCACGTGGTGGTAGGTCAGCCGCAGCGGCTGCACCGGGCGGGCGGCGTCGATCGCGGCCTGGAACATCGCCGGGTAGAAGACGCCGCGACCTCGGTGGGATGGTCCGGCTCCTCCGCCGCCCGCTCCTCGGGCGGCATCGTCACCGTCCAGACCGCACCAGGTGGTGCCCTCCGGGAAAGCGACGACCGTCTGACCGGCGCGCAGCCGACGGGCGACGGCGTCCACCACGCCGGGCAGGCGCCGCAGGCTGGACCGCTCGATCGGGATGATCTTCAGGATGCGGGCCACGATCCCGGTCGCCGGGCCGGTGAACATGTCGGCCCGCGCGACGAACGACCCGGGCAGCACCGCACCGATGGCGAAGACGTCGAGCCAGGACATGTGCGGGCTCACCACCAGCACCCCGCTCAGGTTGCGAATCGGGTTGCCCGTCACGGTGATTCGGACACCGAGGCAGCGCAGCACCAAGCGGCAGTAGATGCGCTGCACGCGGGTGCGCCCGGGCACCGGCACCGCCAGCAGTGGCAGCCCCGGCGCCAGCAGCAGCGCCAGCATGAGTCGAAGCGTCACCCGCAGCTTCGTCAGCAGCGGTCGCGACGCCACCACGTCGCCCGCACCCACGCACTCGGCGTCGCACGAGGCGCGCGGTAGCCAGGAGTGCGCGGTGCCCGCCGGGGCATTCATCGCTGGCCGCCCGCCATTTCCGACGCCGCGGAGACCGATCGGAGTCGCTTGAGATATCGGGTGTCGGCGCGGGCCTTGTCCAGCAGGACGCAGAAATCGCCGACGCCGAAGTCCGGGTCGTGCGCGGGCTCGCCGCACACCTGGGCGCCCAGCCGCAGGTAGCCGCGCAGCAGCGCCGGAACCGAGGGCCGGGCGGGCGGCGCGATGTCGTCGATCGCCGTCCCGTCCACCACCACTGGCCGGTGCGGGTAGACACGGTATTCCGGCGGGGCCCCGTGCCGGCTCAGGATGAAGTCGCGGACACCGCGCAGCTGGCTGCCCGGAACCTCGGATTCGCCGCCGATGGGCACCGACACGCACCCGGTCACATAGTCGTAGCCGTAGCGGTCCAGGTAGGCCAGGATGCCCGCCCACATCAACAGGACGACGCCGCCGTTGCGATGCCCGTCGCGCACCACGGCGCGTCCCATCTCCACCAGGGAGGATCGCAGCGGGTCGAGAGCGTGGATGTCGAACTCGGTGGCGGTGTAGAGCCCGCCGGCCGCGATGGCCCCCGCCGGCGCGAGCATGCGGTAGCAGCCGACCAGTTCGCCGGTGTCGTCATCGCGCACCAGCAGGTGGTCGCAGAACTCGTCGAACCTGTCGACGTCCCGCCCGTCCTGGTCGGCCGCCGGCAGTGCGAAGCCGGGCGTGCTGGTGAACACGTCGTACCGGAGTCGCTGCGCCGCCTCGATCATGGCCGGGTCGGTGGACAGCAACAGGGAGTAGCGGGGTGCGGCCGACGAGCTGGTGGCCGTACCGGTCGGCTTGTCGCTGGGTATGAGGACTGAAGCGATGCTCATGACCCCCAACGTGGCGTAGTCGATGAGCTAGTCGGCATCGACGCTGTGACGTGTCGGTGCACGTGAGATGACGAACTGTCGCGAAAAAGTGGGCGGCCCGAACCGTCGGCACGCCCGCACGCAAAAGCCCCCGGCACCGCGGTGCCGGGGGCTTTAGGCCGAGAGACTCAGCCCTTGCGCGCCTTGATCGCCTCGGTCAGCTGCGGAGCGACCTTGAACAGGTCGCCCACCACGCCGTAGTCGGCGATCTCGAAGATGGGCGCCTCTTCGTCCTTGTTGACCGCGATGATCGTCTTGGACGTCTGCATGCCCGCGCGGTGCTGGATGGCACCGGAGATGCCCAGCGCGATGTACAGCTGCGGCGAGACCGTCTTGCCGGTCTGGCCCACCTGGAACTGGCCCGGGTAGTAGCCGGAGTCGACGGCGGCGCGCGACGCACCGACGGCCGCACCCAGCGAGTCCGCCAGCTCCTCGACGACGCTGAAGTTCTCCGCGCTGCCGACGCCGCGGCCGCCGGAGACGACGATGGTGGCCTCGGTCAGTTCCGGACGGTCACCGGCGACCGCGGGCTCGCGGGCGGTGATCTTGGTGGCGTTCTCGGCGGGCGCCGGGACCTCGACCTTGACCTCTTCGCCGGCGCCGGCCTGCGGCTCGACGTCGACGGCTCCGGCGCGCAGCGTGATCACCGGGGTGTCGCCGTTGGCCTGTGCCTCCACGGTGAACGCACCACCGAAGATGGAGTGGATGGCCTTGGGGCCTTCCTTGATCTCGACCACGTCGACCAGCAGGCCGGATCCGATCCGGGCCGCGAGCCGGCCGGCGATTTCCTTGCCGTCGGCGTTGGCGGCCAGCAAAACGGCCGCCGGGGCGTTCGACTCGGCCAGCGCGGCCAGCACGTCGACCACCGGGGTGATCAGGTACTTGTCGACATCGTCGGACTCGGCGACGTAGACCTTGGCGGCGCCGGCCTCCTTCAGCCCGTCGATCAGCGGGGCGGCCGTGCCCGGGGCGCCGACGACGACCGCGGACGGCTCGCCCAAAGCGCGGGCGGCGGTGATCAATTCGGCGGTGACCTTCTTCACCGCTCCTTCGGCGTGCTCGACGAGCACCAAAACTTCAGCCATGGGTTATCTCGCTCTTCTCGTCTTGGGAATCGGGTCAGATGATCTTCTGGGCAACCAGGTACTTGGCGACGTCGTTACCGCCCTCGCCCTCGTCGGTGACCTTCTCACCCGCGGTCTTCGGCGGCTTCGGCGTCGACGACAGCACGGACGAACCGGCGTTGGCCAGGCCGACCTCGTCGCTCTCGACGCCGATCTCCGCCAGGGTCAGCACCGTGACCTCTTTCTTCTTGGCGGCCATGATGCCCTTGAAGGACGGGAAGCGCGGCTCGTTGATCTTCTCGGTGACGCTGACCACCGCGGGCAGGCTCGCCTCCAGGTTGAAGACGCCGTCGTCGGTCTCACGCTCGCCGGTGACCTTGCCGCCCTCGATGGAGAGCTTGCGCAGGTGGGTCAGCTGCGGCAGGCCCAGGTACTCGGCGATGATGGCCGGCACCGCGCCGCCGGTTCCGTCGGTGGCCTCGTTGCCGGCGATGACCAGCTCGGTGCCCTCGATGGTGCCCAGCGCGCGCGCCAGCGCCCAGCCGGTCTGGACCACGTCGGAACCGTGCAGGCCGTCGTCCTTGAGGTGGACGGCCTTGTCTGCGCCCATCGACAGGGCCTTGCGGATGGCCTCGGTAGCGCGCTCGGGGCCCGCGGTCAAGACCGTCACCGAGCCTTCGCCGCCCTCCCGCTCGCGGATCTGCAAGGCCTCTTCGACGGCGCGCTCGTTGATCTCGTCCAGCACCGCGTCGGCAGCCTCGCGGTCGAGCGTCCAGTCGCCGTCAGACAGCTTGCGCTCCGACCAGGTGTCTGGGACCTGCTTTATCAGGACCACGATGTTCGTCATGAGTGTGGTTCGTCCTCCTCGAAGGGGTCCGCAGCGATCGACTGCGAGACCTCGGTACGCGTTTTTCGCAACGCACAGCCGTGTTACTACCCGGTAACTTTGTGCGGTATGCCTTCACACCATAGCTGGTCGTAGTGCACGTTCCCGCAGCCCGTCCGCCGCGTGAGAAGCGGGGCCCCGCCTCCCCGGTTCGCGAATCCGACACTTCGCGTTAGCCTGCCTATGCAATGAGCGCACTGGTCCCTGACGTCCCGCAGCACGCCCCCGGCGACACCGCGTCGGCGGGTGACGCGGCGATGATGCTGACGGGCGAGCGCACCATCCCGGGTCTGGACATCGAGAACTACTGGTTCCGCCGCCACGAGGTCGTCTACCAGCGACTTGCCGAGCGGTGCGTGGGCGCCGACGTGCTCGAGGCCGGCTGCGGCGAGGGCTACGGCGCGGACCTGATCGCCAGTGTCGCCCGCCGCGTGGTCGCGGTGGATTACGACGAGGTCGCGGTGGCCCACGTCCGCAGCCGCTACCCCCGGGTGGACGTCATGCGGGCCAACCTCGCACAGCTGCCGCTGCCCGATGCGTCGGTGGACATTGTGGTCAACTTCCAGGTGATCGAACACCTGTGGGACCAAACACAGTTCGTCCTCGAGTGCGCCCGGGTGCTGCGCCCGTCAGGCCTTTTACTGATGTCGACACCTAACCGGATCACCTTCTCGCCGGGCCGCGACACCCCGATCAACCCCTTCCACACCCGGGAGCTCAACGCCGCCGAGCTGACCCAGCTGCTCCTCGACGGCGGATTTACCGATATTTCGGTCAGCGGCCTGTTCCACGGCCCGCGGCTTCGCGAAATGGATGCCCGGCACGGCGGCTCGATCATCGACGCGCAGATCGAGCGGGCACTGGCCGCTGACCAAGGGGCCCCCTGGCCGCCCGAACTGGCGGCCGACGTCGCCGCGGTCACCACCGGGGACTTCGACCTGGTCGAGGCGAGCGTGGGTGCCGGCACCGGACAGCACATCGACGACAGCCTCGACCTGGTCGCAATCGCGGTAGCGCCGTGAGCGCGGCGCAGAACCGGATTCCGGGCCTCTTCACCCTGGTTTTGCACACCCACCTGCCCTGGCTCGCCCACCACGGCCGCTGGCCGGTCGGCGAGGAATGGCTGTATCAATCCTGGGCGGCGGCCTACCTGCCGCTGATGCGCGTGCTGAGCACGCTGGCCGGCGAGGACCGCCGCGGCGTGATCACGCTGGGCGTCACGCCCGTGGTCAACGCCCAACTCGACGACCCGTACTGCCTGGACGGCATGCACCACTGGCTGGCCAACTGGCGGCTGCGCGGCCTGGAGGCCACCAGCGTGCGGTCCGCGCCCCGCTCGAAGTCGGCCGGCTACCAATCATGCACGCCGGAAGCCTTGCGCGCCTTGGGGATTCGTGAGTCCACCGAGGCGCAGCGGGCGCTGGACGACTTCGCCACCCTGTGGCGACACGGAGGCAGCCCGCTGCTGCGCAGCCTGCTCGACGCCGGCACGGTGGAGCTGCTCGGCGGCCCGCTGGCCCACCCGTTCCAACCGCTGCTGGCGCCGCGGCTGCGCGAGTTCGCGCTGCGCGAGGGCCTGGCCGACGCCGCGCACCGCCTAGGGGCGCGAAATGGGCGAGGCCCGGGCGGGATCTGGGCGCCCGAATGCGCCTACGCGCCGGGCATGGAACACGACTATGCGGCCGCCGGCGTCACCCATTTCATGGTCGACGGCCCGTCGCTGCACGGCGACACCGCGCTGGGCCGGCCCGTCGGCGACACCGACGTGGTGGCCTTCGGGCGCGATCTGCAGGTCAGCTACCGGGTATGGTCGCCGAAATCCGGCTACCCCGGGCACGCCGCGTATCGCGACTTCCACACCTATGACCACCTCACCGGACTCAAGCCGGCCCGGGTCACCGGGCGCAACGTGTCCTCGCAGGACAAGGCGCCGTATGACCCCGAGCGCGCCGATCACGCGGTCGACATGCACGTCGCCGACTTCGTCGACGTGGTCCGCAACCGCCTGCTGGCGGAATCCGAACGCATCGGGCGACCCGCCCACGTGGTCGCCGCCTTCGACACCGAGCTGTTCGGTCACTGGTGGTACGAGGGGCCGACGTGGCTGGAGCGGGTGCTGCGCGCCCTGCCCGAGGCCGGCGTGCGGGTGGGCACGCTGAACGACGCCATCGCCGACGGCTTCGTCGGCAACCCGGTGGCCCTGCCGCCCAGCTCGTGGGGCTCGGGCAAGGACTGGCAGGTGTGGGCGGGCGACCAGGTCGCCGACCTGGTCGCGCTGAACAGCGAAGTGGTCGACATGGCCCTGAGCACCGTCGACAAGGCGCTGTCCCAGACCGCCTCGCTGGACGGGCCCATCCCCCGCGACCACGTCGCCGATCAGATCCTGCGCGAAACGCTGCTCACCGTGTCCAGCGACTGGCCGTTCATGGTGAGCAAGGATTCGGCGACCGACTACGCCCGCTACCGCGCCCATCTTCATGCGCACGCCACCCGCGAAATCGCCGACGCGCTGGCGTCGGGCCGGCGCGAGGCCGCGCAGCGGCTGGCGGAGGGATGGAACCGCGCCGACGGACTGTTCGGCGCCCTCGATGCCCGCAGGTTGCCCCGATGAGGCGGGCCGCGGCGTGAAAATCCTGATGGTGTCGTGGGAATACCCGCCGGTGGTGATCGGCGGGCTCGGCCGGCACGTGCATCACCTGTCGACCGCGCTGGCCGCCGTGGGTCACGACGTCGTCGTGCTGTCGCGCCGCCCCACCGGAACCGATCCCCGCAGCCATCCGTCGACCGACCACATCAGTGAGGGTGTCCGGGTGATCGCGGCGGCGCAGGATCCGCACGAATTCACCTTCGGCACCGACATGATGGCGTGGACACTCGCAATGGGCCACTCCATGATTCGCGCCGGTCTGCCCCTGACGAAGCCGGGGACCAACCGCGCGTGGCGGCCCGACGTCGTGCACGCCCACGACTGGCTGGTGGCCCACCCGGCGATCGCCCTCGCCCAATTCTACGATGCGCCAATCGTTTCCACGATCCACGCCACCGAAGCCGGTCGGCATTCCGGCTGGGTCAGCGGCGCGATCAGCCGCCAGGTGCACGCGGTCGAATCCTGGCTAGTGCGTGAATCCGACTCGCTGATCACATGTTCGGCGTCGATGGCCGACGAGATCACCGAACTGTTCGGTCCCGGCCTGGCCGAGATCACGGTGATCTGCAACGGGATCGAGACGGCGCGGTGGCCGTTCGCGGCGCGTCGGCCCCGCACCGGGCCCGCCGAACTGCTCTACCTGGGCCGGCTGGAATACGAGAAGGGTGTGCACGACGTCATCGCCGCGCTGCCGCGGATCAGGCGCAGCCACCCCGGCACCACGCTGACCATCGCCGGTGAGGGCACCCAGCAGGGCTGGCTGATCGAGCAGGCCCGTAAACACCGGGTGCTCAAGGCAATCCGGTTCGTCGGGCACCTCGAACACGCCGAGCTGCTTGCCGTGCTGCACCGCGCCGACGCCGCTGTGCTGCCCAGCCACTACGAGCCGTTCGGAATCGTTGCGCTGGAGGCGGCCGCGGCCGGCACTCCCCTGGTGACCTCGGACATCGGCGGCCTGGGCGAGGCGGTGATCAACGGCCAGACCGGGGTGTCGTGCCCGCCGCGCGACGTGGCCCGGCTGGCCGCGGCGGTGCGCACCGTGCTCGACGACCCGCAGGCCGCGCAGCAGCGCGCCCACGCCGCCCGCGAGCGACTCACCTCGGATTTCGATTGGCACACGGTGGCCGACAAGACCGCGCAGGTGTACCTGTCGGCCAAGCGTGGCGTGCGCCAGCCGCAGGCCCGGCTGCCCATCATCGAACACGCCTTGCCGGACCGGTAGCACTCTCCCTACCGTTTCAGGGATGGGGCTGGAGTATTCGAGCGTCGTGGACGCTCCCATCACCGACGTTTACGAATGGCATGCCAGGCCTGGCGCGTTCGCCCGGCTCTCGCCGCCGTGGCAGCCGATGCGGCTGGTCGCCGAGGCGGCCTCACTGAGGGACGGGCGGGCCACGCTGGCGCTGCCCGGGGGCCTGCGCTGGGTCGCCGTCCATCAGCCCGACGGTTATGACCCGCCGCGGCGTTTCGTGGACGCCATCGGCGGCGACGGGCTGGCCACGCTGCCCGCGCGAATTGCCATGCGGTGGAGGCATACCCACGAGTTCGAGGATGTCGGGGGCAACCGGACCAGGGTGATCGACCGGGTCGAGACCCCGGTGCCCGGGGCGCTGTTGCGGCCGATGTTCGACTACCGGCACCGACAGCTGGCCGACGATCTCGCCGCACACCGGCTGGCCGCCGAGAACGGCCTGCGGCCCTCGACGATCGCCGTCACCGGATCCTCGGGTCTGGTCGGTTCGGCGTTGACCGCCTTCCTCCGCACCGGTGGCCATCGGGTGATCCGGCTGGTCCGGCACGCGCCCCGCGGCGACGACGAGCGACGTTGGAACACCGACGATCCCGACCCGCGACTGTTCGACGGGGTCGACGCGGTGATCCATCTGGCAGGAGCCTCGATCGCCGGCCGGTTCACCGATGAACACCGGCAGGCCATCCGGGAGAGCAGGATTGGGCCCACTCGGCGGCTGGCCGAACTGCTGGGTCGCACCGGTCCCCGGCCGGCGGTGCTGATCTCGGCGTCGGCGATCGGCTACTACGGATACGACCGCGGCGATGACACGCTGACCGAGGACAGCGATCGCGGCGACGGATTCCTGGCCGACGTGGTGGCCGACTGGGAGCAGGCGACCGCGCCCGCGCGGCAAGACGGGGTGCGGGTGGTGCAGGTGCGCACCGGCATCGTGCAATCGCCGGCCGGCGGCACGCTGAAGCTGATGCGCCCGCTGTTCAGCGCGGGCCTCGGCGGCCGGCTCGGCGACGGGCGGCAATGGCTGTCCTGGATCGGGATCGACGATCTGGTGGACGTCTACCACCGTGCGCTCTGGGACGCCACGCTCTCCGGCCCGGTGAACGCCGTTGCGCCGCAACCGGTTCGCAACAGCGAGTACACGGCCACCCTGGCGCGGGTGTTGCACCGGCCGGCCGTGCTGCCGGTGCCGTCGCTGGGCCCGCGGCTACTGTTGGGCGATCAGGGGGCCCGCGAACTGGCGTGCGCGAGCCAGCGCGTGGCCCCCGCCGCGCTCGCCGCCGCCGGACACCGGTTCCGCCGGCCGGGCCTCGACGGGGCGCTGCGTCACCTGTTGGGGCGCACGAGTTTCACGGCACCCGCCGAACGGTGAGCGGGCCCACCGTGACATCCCGGGTGATCGCCTCGGCATCTCTGCCGTCGCGGCTGTGCTGATACGCCCGGGCGCGCAGATCGGCCAGCCACCGGGGGTGCAGGCTCAGGCCGGGCGCCGTGTTGAGCACCGGGTCGAACGACACGTCGTGGTCGCGGTCGGGATCCAGCGCGGTGGTCAGCGTGACGCAGGCCAGGCGAGTGAAATCGCCGCTGCCGCAAGCTTGGTCGAGCGTCACCTCGATGTTGCTGCGCTCGAGCTTCGACCGGACCCTGTCCAGGGACAGACCCGGGCCGCCGATCTCGCTCGAGGTCCGGGCCCGCAGCCACCAATTGTTGCCCTGATAGTGCAGCGGCATCAGCGTGGTCAGGGTCTGGCCGTTCCACGAGGTGGCCGGCCGTAGCGCCAGCGCGCGGGACAGTACCCCCGACCCGGACGAGACCAGCAGGATGTCCCAGGGCTTGTCCGCGGGCTGGGGGCTGGCCAGCCGGAAGGCGAGCCCGATGAAGTCGGGCAGCGCGCCCGGCGTGCCGGTGGCCTTCGACACGCGCGCAACAATTTCCGAGGATACGATCGGCAAGCCCTGTGCCGCAGGGGCAATGCGTTCGATGTAACCCTCCGCCAGCACCCCGGTCGGATGGAAGAACCGCTTGCCCCGGATCGCTGAACCCCACTGAAAGGGCAACGCCACAATTTCGAAAACGTTCACCGGCGGCGGATTCCCATTCTGCGCCGGGGGAAACCAGGGCGTGCGACACCGCCGCGGCTGCCGCGGGACGTGGCAATTACGGTGACGCAAAACCGCTTGTGCGCCAGCCAGTCATTCGCAGAGTGGGCGGGGGCTGCTGCGGGCTGTAGGTGTGGCTGTCGATGTAGACCTGTGCCATGACGGCCTGCCACGACTCGATCTGGGGCGAGGATCGCCACGTGCCCTCGACCAGTCCGACGATCACGGCATTGTTGTCGTCGGTCAACGTGTACACGGGGCCGCCGAAGTCCCGGCTGTCGGAGGCCATGTCGGTGATGGCGAAGCGGCCGTTGCCTACCGAGCTGACCGAGCCGCATCGCTGGCCGGTCGCGCTGCGCAGCTGGCACACGGGCATCCCGGTCTGGGCGCGCATACCGGGCGCGGAGCCCAGATGACGCCCCGTCGGCAGCACATCGCTGGGCGTCACCCCCGGCGCGATCGCGATGACTTCGTATTCCACTGGCAGCATCGACGTGTCCGCGGTGGAATCCACGTCGACCTGGCGGCGACCGAGGACCACGTTGCCGATCGGTTTGCGGTCACGGTCGGTCACCACCGGCTGGCCGCCATCGCATTGGCCGCTGGTCAGCGCGACCCGCAGCCCCGTCTCGACCAGGCCCACCATGCAGACGGTATTGCCTTGGCGGATTTCCATACCGGGAAACACGGTGGCGCCCGGGTCGGCGACGGCCTGGCCCGGTGCGGAAAAGAACATCGTCGCGGCCGCGGACGCGATCGCCAGCCTGCACCACCGGCGTCCGAGCTCTTCCATTGGGGCGCATCACCCCTCACGTCCATCAGGGGGTCTACCGCATTCGTTGTTATGCACGCGTATACCCGCCCCCAATGGGGGCAAACCACCCCGGGACCGGCCACCAAGCGAACACGGAATGGTTGCCAAAAGGCCGGGGAACGAACTCCTCACGCGTCTACACCGGTGAACCGCGTCGGAAAACGCTGGTCGCGCTCGCACCGTGTTCGCGGCGCGTTCCGGGGGGTTCGGCATATCGGTATCTGGGCGCTCACCTCGGCGGTAGGCTGCCGACAGGTTGAGTTCACAGCTGCGTCTCTGACGGGAGCGGTGCGCAGAACACCGTTCACTCCCCTCTCACCACCATCCGATAGGCGCTCTCATGGCCGCTATTCGCTCCGCAAATTCAGCGGACCCACATGACCCCGACCGGTGCCGGTACATGGCCCACTTCGACGGGGCACACCTGTTCGTCTATGCGCGCAATCTCGGCACGGTCCTGCGCGTCGACGGCGAGATCGACGCGTCGAACGCGAAGGACCTCACCCACGCGATCCGGAACTTCGCCCGCCTCAAGACTCCTCTTGTCCTTGACCTCAGTCATCTTCGCTTCGTCAGCGTGGAGGGATTTCGGGCGCTGCTGTTCCTCAACGACGAGTTCCGCAAGGCGCGCGTGTACTGCGCAGTGGTGGGTGGCGCGGCGGTTCGCCCCCTGTTGCGGATCGTGCATCACAACGGGCTGTCGATCGCCGGCTCGGTGCCCGAGGCGTTCCAGAACCTGGAAGACATTCTGCGAGCGCGACGACAGTTCCTCTCCGATCTGGCCCGGCCGCGACCGGCTCGGGCCCGTACCACACACAGCGCCGCGTCGTGATAGTCGGCTAACCCCCTGCGCTGGTCAGGATTTCGGCGCAGCGCCCAATTCGTCCTGAAAGTGCCGTAGCGCGTCGATCAGCGCGACGAACACCCGGTGCGCGGCGGTCAGGTCCGCATTGGGTAAGTCCGCGAGCGCGACGCGGGTGTGCGCGTTGAGCGGACTGAAGAACGACCGGGCGGTGGCCAGGCCGGGTTCATCGTTGCGCAACACGACCTTTCGGCGGTCGACCGGGTGATTGTCGCGGCGGATCTGTCCGGCGTCGATCAACCGGTCCACCAGATAGGTGATCGCCGAACCGGACAGCCCCATCCGCTGGCTGAGGTCGCTCGACGTCATCGGCCGCCCGCCGGTCTCAGCCACCATGATGTAAAGCAGGGCACGAAAATCGTTGGGCCGCAGGCTATGTATCAGCGCGAACGAACGGCCGATCTGATCGGACTCGGTTGACAGCTCCCGCAGATCGGCCGAGATCAGCGACTCCAGCTCATCGCGGCCGCAGCGCTGCGCATCGGCGTCCATAACGCTGCGAGCATATCGCCGATTGGGGTGACATTTCAGTTACTGAATGTTTCAGCGTGCAGACGCCTGCTGGCGCCGGAGGCTGAAGTTCATTAAATTAATGTTTAAGTTATTGAACAAGGCGGTATGTGGTAGCTGTCGGCGCAAGGGCGCGTCCGACGGTCAGCGCTGTGGTTTTGCCCGCCTCATCGGCGGGTATGACGCGGGTGTTTGGGCCGGACAGGGCTGGCATGCCAAGCCGTCCGGGAGGGAGCGCTTGGGCACTATGGGAGCTTTGTCGTTTTCACCGGCCACGGCCTCGCCGCCGGTCGCGATCGGCTGGCTGAGCGCCGACGATTTCGACGCGTGGCGGTCCAACGTGCGGCGCATGGTGTTGGGGGAGGTCGCCGATTTCATCGTCGCGCGACATGCCGGCGAACTGGACGATGCGCGCATCGATGCCGCCGGCGACATCCTGGTGCAGTTCGTCTCCGGCGGTAAGTGCCTGCGGTCGACGTTCGTGTACCTGGGCTGGCTGTGCGGCGCGTCGCCCGACGACGCGGCCCTGCGGGCCGCGGCCAGTTTCGAGTTGCTGCACGCCTTTGCGCTGCTGCAGGACGACGTCATGGACGGTTCCGACGAACGGCGCGGCCGCCCGTCGGCGCATCGGCAATTCAGCCAATGGCATCGCGAGCGCGGATTGTGCGGCTCGTCGCGGCGATTCGGCGAATCCGCCGCCATTCTGCTCGGCGACCTGTGCCTCATCTGGGCCGAGCAGATGCTGCGCGACAGCGGCGTCGAACCCCGGCGCCTGCGACGCGCGTGGCCACGCTACGACGCCATGCGCACCGAACTCGCCGTCGGGCAATTCGCCGACCTGATCAACGACGCGCGCCAGTTGCCGGGCCTAAAAGCCGTGCTCGACGTGGCGCGGCGCAAGTCCGGGAACTACACGGTGCGCCGACCGCTGGAAATCGGCGCGGCCATGGGCGAGTGCGACGATCGGACGCTGTCGCAACTGGGCCGCTACGGCACCGCCGTCGGCGAGGCATTCCAGCTTCGCGACGACGTGCTCGGCGTTTTCGGCGCGCCGGCGGTGACGGGCAAGCCCGGCGCCGGCGATCTGCGGGAGCGCAAGGCGACCAGCGTCGTGGTGGCCGCCCACCAACTGGCCGATCCGCCGTCCCGGCGTGAACTCATCGAGCTCGCTGATCGTGAAACCCTCGACGACGACGCGATCGACCGGTGGAAAGCGCTGATCGTCGAGACGGGAGCGGTGCGGCTGATCGAGGAGATGATCGGCGACCGCGTCGCTGCCGCGCGCGACCACCTCAGCGACCTGCCGATCGACGAGCCCGTTCGCACCGCGCTGGCCGAAATGGCGGACGTCTGCACGGATCGCGCCCAATGAATAGCACCGACCGGGAAGCCTGGTGATCATGCGAACCATCGAGGGGCGCGGGGATCACGTGGTGGTGATCGGCGCGGGCCTGGCCGGCCTTTCCGCGGCGCTGCACCTGGCCGGCCGCGGGCGCGCGGTCACGGTGGTGGAGCGCGAGCCGTGGCCCGGCGGGCGGGCCGGTCGTCTCGACATCGACGGCTACCGGATCGACACCGGGCCGACGGTGCTCACCATGCCGGACATCATCGACGAGACGTTCGCGGCCGTGGGCGAGCGAGTGAACGACCGCATGGAGCTGTTGACGGTCGACCCGGCTTACCGCGCCGTGTTCGCCGACGGCAGCGCGCTGGACGTGCACAGTGACGAGGATCGGATGGCCGACGCCGTCGCGGAGTTCGCTGGCTTCGGGCAGGCAGCGGGCTACCGGCGGCTGCGGAAGTGGTTGACGCGTTTGTACCGCACCGAATTCGACGGCTTCATCGCCGCGAACTTCGATTCCCCGCTGTCGCTGCTCACCCCGCAGTTGGCGCAGCTGACCGCGATCGGCGGCTTCCGCAAGTGGGACCGGATGGTCAGGCGGTACATCAGCGACCCGCGGCTGCGACGGATCTTCACCTTCCAGTCGCTGTATGCCGGCGTGGCGCCGCGCGACGCGCTGGCGGTGTACGCGGTGATCGCCTACATGGACACCATCTCGGGTGTGGTATTCCCGCGCGGGGGCGTGCGGGCGCTGCCCGACGCACTGGCCGCGGCCGCCGCCGGCGCCGGTGTCCGATTCCGTTACGGCGCAACCGTTACCGCGCTCGAGCACACCGGCGGCCGGGTCAGCGCGGTGGTGACCGAGCGGGCCGGGCGCATCGCCTGCGATGCGGTGGTGCTGACCACCGAGCTGCCGCAGACCTACGCGTTGCTGGGCCGCACACCGCGCCGCGCGCTGCGGCTGCGGCCCTCACCCTCGGCCGTCGTCGCGCACTTGGGTTGTCCCGCAATCGCATCCACGACGGCCCACCACACCATCCTGTTCGGCGAGGCATGGGATCAAACCTTCACCGACATCGTCGACGACGGACAGCTGATGCGCGACCCATCCCTGTTGGTCACCCGCCCGACAGCCAGCGACCCGTCCCTGGCCCCCGAGGGCCGCGACCTGCTCTACGTACTCGCGCCGGCGCCGAACCTGCAGCGCGGCGCCATCGATTGGGCCGCCACCGGCGGCGGCTACGTCGAGGACATGATCGCGCACGTCGCCGACCGGCTGCTGCCCGGTTTGCCGCACGACGCAACGGTTTTGGACGTCGTCACGCCGGCCGACTGGGCGCGGCAGGGCATGGCGGCCGGCAGCCCGTTCGCGCTCGCCCACACGTTCGGTCAGACGGGGCCGTTCCGACCGGGCAACCTGGTGCGCGGCATCGACAACGCGGTGCTCGCCGGGTCCTCCACCGTGCCCGGCGTCGGCGTGCCGACCACGCTGATCTCGGGGCGGCTCGCCGCCGACCGCATCACCGGCGTCGGCGCGCGATCGGCCGCGCACATCGACATGAAGGCGGGGCTACCGTGATGCGCGGCGAGTTGACCGCGGCCGGAATCGACGATCCGCGGCTGCGCGACGGATACCGGCGGTGCCGCGAACTCAATGCCGCGCACGGCCGCACCTTCTTCCTGGCCACCCGGCTGCTCGCACCCGACCAGCGGCCGCCCGTGCACGCGCTGTACGGCTTCGCCCGTTACGCCGACGACATCCTCGACGACCTCGACCCGCAGGTCGACGCCGACGCCCGCGGCCTGCGGCTGCAGCAGCTGTCGGAGCGCTTCTTCGGCGACGGAGCGCACCTGGAGGATCCGCTGGTCGCCGCGGTCACCGACACCGTGCGGCGCTACCGGATCAGCGCGGATCTGTTCGAGGACTTCCTGGCTTCGATGCGGATGGACCTCACGGTCGCCGATTATCCCGACCGCAACGCCCTCAACCGCTACATGCGGGGCTCCGCGGAAGCCATTGGGCTGCAAGTGCTTCCGATATTGGGCACCGTGACGCCGGTGCAGGAGGCCGCCCCGTACGCTGCGGCGCTGGGGCGGGCGTTTCAGCTGACCAACTTCCTGCGCGACGTCGACGAGGATCTGCAGCGCGGCCGGGTTTACCTGCCGGCCGACGAGCTGGCCGCCGAGGGCGTCGACCGAGAGCTGCTGATGTGGTGTCACGCGCAGCGCCGCACCGATCCGCGGGTGCGCCGGGCCCTGCTCGCCCAGCACGAAATCGCCCGGCAGACCTACCGATTCGCCGCAGGCGGAATCGCTACGCTCGCCCACCGCTCGCGACCGTGCGTGGCGACCGCGGCGGCCCTGTATTCGGCGATCTTGGATTGCATCGAACGAAGCGACTTCGCGGTATTCGATCACCGGGCCACCGTCGGCACGGCGCGACGGCTTCGGGTCGCCGGCGCGGGGCTGATACGGTCGTGGCGGGCGCGGAACGGCGCGCGGGGCGTTCGTCAATCGGGGGCCGCATGAGCGATCGGTGGCAATACCTGGCGGTGCTCGCCGCATGCCTGGTGATCACCGCGCCGCTGGAA
Organism: Mycobacterium sp. MUNTM1; assembly: GCF_054660795.1. Taxonomy (NCBI): domain Bacteria; kingdom Bacillati; phylum Actinomycetota; class Actinomycetes; order Mycobacteriales; family Mycobacteriaceae; genus Mycobacterium; species Mycobacterium sp. MUNTM1. The sequence goes on along the minus strand of NZ_BAAGDE010000054.1, from coordinate 15,443 downwards.
ATCTTCGGCCCCGGCGTCTACCGGCAGTGGCGGCGGGCCCTCAAGGCGGTCGTGCCGGTGGCCGCGGTGTTCTTGGTCTGGGATGCGATCGCGGTGGCCGCGCACGTGTGGACCTACGACCGCAACTACCTGTGCGGCCTGAGCATCCCGTTTCGGGTGCCGATCGAAGAGGTGCTGTTCTTCCTCGTCATCCCGGTGTGCGCGTTGCTGACCTACAACGCCGTGACCACCATCCTGGAGAAGGTGCATCGTCGATGACCGGCCTCGGCTACACCCTGCCGGCCGCGCTGGCGGTATTGCTGGTCTGCGCACTGGAATTGGCGGTGCTGCGGACCGGGCTCTTCCGGCGGCCGGCGTACTGGCTGTCGATGCTGATCGTGTTGGGGTTCCAGATCCCGGTGGACGGGTGGCTGACCAAGCTCAGCTCCCCCATCGTCATCTATGACGACCGACAACTGAGCGGCGTGCGTTTCCCGTTCGACATCCCGGTCGAGGATTTCCTGTTCGGCTTCGCGTTGGTCACCGCGGTGCTGCTGCTGTGGGAGCGGCAACGTGCGCGTCGGTGATGCGGTTCCCGGCGAGTTGACGGCCGCGTTCGACGCGGGTGCGCCGGCCTACGACCGACTGGTCGGGGCCAGCCCCGGCTACCACGCGCAGCTGTCCCTGTCGGCCCAGCGGATGCGGATTCCGAACCGCGGCAGGGGGTTACGGTTACTCGACGCCGGATGCGGCACGGGCGCCTCGACGGCCGCGCTGCTCGCCGTCGCGCCCGACGCCGACATCGTCGCCGTCGACGCGTCGCGGGGCATGCTGGATGCGGCGCGCGCCAAGGACTGGCCCGCCTCGGTGCGCTTCGTCCACACCCCGGTCGAGCAGCTGGCCGAGCACGGGATCACCGGACCGTTCGACGGCATCCTGGCCGCCTACCTGATCCGCAACGTCGCCGACCGCGACGCACAGCTGCGCAGGTTCCGCGAGCTGTTGCGGCCGGGTGGAACCCTTGCGGTGCATGAATATTCGGTGCGTGACTCCCCCGCGGCCACCCGCATCTGGCACGCCGTGTGCTGGGGCGTCATCATCCCCGCCGGGTGGTGGCGCACCCGCGACACCGGGCTGTACCGCTACCTGTGGCGCAGCGTGCTGGCGTTCGACGGCGCCGCGCGATTTCGGACTCGGCTCGCCGACGCCGGCTTCACCGCGGTGCACAGCGAGACGATGCCCGGCTGGGAAGCCAACATCGTGCACACCTTTCTGGCGGATGCGCCGCGATGAGCCTCGACCGGCATCGCCGAACATTCGCCGCACCAACAGGTTTGCCGGATGCGGACGCGCTGGAGTCGCGCCCGCGGGTGGCCGTCGTCGGCGGCGGGATCGCCGGGCTGAGCGCCGCCACCGGGCTCGCCGAACGCGGCGTCGCCGTCGAGGTAATCGAACGCGACGATTATCTCGGCGGCCGGGTGGGGGGCTGGACCGAGCGCGACGGCGGCGTCGAGCTCGCGATGAACCGTGGCTTCCACGCGTTCTTCCGGCAGTACTACAACCTGCGCGCGCTGCTGCGCCGGATCGACCCGCAATTGCGCATGCTCACCCCCGTCGAGGATTACCCGCTGATCGACGGGGACGGCCGGCGCGACAGCTTCCGCGGACTACCGCGCACCCCGCCATGGAACGCCGTGGTCTTCGCGGCACGCAGTCCCACGTTCCGGCTTCGTGACTTCACCCGCATCGACGCCCGCGCGGCCGCACCGCTGGCGGCCGTTTCGGTGCCCGGCACCTACCAGCGCCTGGACGGCACCGACGCCGCGACGTTTCTCGAGGACATCCGATTCCCGGAGGCGGCAAGGCATCTGGCGTTCGAGGTGTTCTCCCGCAGCTTCTTCGCCGACCCCGCCAACCTTTCCGCGGCCGAGTTGGCGACCATGTTTCACATCTACTTCCTGGGGTCGTCGGAAGGGCTGATCTTCGACGTGCCGTGCGCGAACTACGACAGCGCGCTGTGGCAGCCGTTACGCGGCTACCTCGAGGGGCGGGGCGTACGGTTCCGGCTCGCCACCAACGTCCTGCGCATCGACACGGAGCCGGCCGACACCTTCAGGCTGCATACCGATTCCGATGACCACTGCGACGTCGACGCCGTCGTATTGGCCACCGACATCGCGGGTTTGCAGCGCATCGTTGCGGCGTCGCGCGACCTGGGCACCGACGAGTGGCGCGCCCGGATAGCCCGGCTGCGCACCGCGCCGCCGTTCGCCGTGCACCGGCTGTGGCTCGACCGCCCGGTGGCGGCGCACCGGCCGGCGTTCCTGGGCACCGCCGGACACGAACCGCTCGATAACATCAGCGTGCTGGAGCGCTACGAACGCCAGGCGCGGGACTGGGCCGCCGCGCACCGCGGCTCTGTCGTCGAATTGCACTCGTACGCATTGGATTCTGCGCCGTCGCGGGCCGCCATGCTGCGGCAACTGCACAGGGTGTATCCCGAAACCGCCGCGGCGCAGATCGTCCACGAGAGGCTGCTGCATCGCAGCGACTGCCCGCTGTTTTCACCCGGCTCCTATCCCCTCCGTCCCCCGATCGTCACGCCCACGCCGGGATTGCTGCTGGCCGGCGACGCCATCCGCATCGACCTGCCGGTGGCACTGATGGAGCGGGCCGCCACCACCGGCTGGTGCGCCGCCAACCAACTCCTGCAACGATGGGGACTAGCCGGACACCCGTTGGCCACGGTACCCACCCAAGGCCGGTCACCACTGCTGCGATGGCTTGCCGCCTGCGAAAGAGCCACCCGATCATGAGGATTCGCGCACAGCTTCAGCAACGCCTGTCGGCCGCCCGGGCCAAAGACTGGCCACTGCAGGTGATCCCGCGCGCGTCATGGGCCGATCAGCGTCCGACGTATCGCGACGCACAGCCCGCCATCATCGAGGGCGCGCTGCAACGCTCGCAGCGCAAACCCACCGGCAACTGGTACGCGTTCGCGGCCAGCGACCGGGTTCCCGCCGGGCGACCCGTCGGCACGCGCGTCGCCGGTGTCGACATCGTCGCCTGGCGTGACGAACAGGGCCGGCTGTGCGTGGGGCCGCGCAGTTGTCCCCATTTGGGCGCCGACCTCGCGACCGGCACGGTGCACCGGGGCACGCTGATCTGCCGCTGGCACGGGCTGACGCTGGACGGACACGCCCGCGAGTTCGGCTGGAGCCCGCTGCCCAGTCACGACGACGGCGTGCTGACGTGGGTGCGGCTCGACGCGGTGGGCAAGGAGGAGCCGCTGGACCGGCCGGTGCTTGCGCAACGGCCGACCGGTAGCACCCTGAGCGCGGTCGCCCGCATGGAAGGCGTGTGCGAGCCGTGTGACATCATCGCCAACCGGCTCGATCCCTGGCACGGCGCATGGTTTCACCCCTACTCGTTCACCCGGCTCGACGTGCTCACGACGCCCACCGAACAGGCCGACCGATTCCTGGTGGCGGTGACATTCCGGATGGGACGCCTGGGGGTGCCCGTCGTCGCGGAATTCAGTTGCCCCGAGGCACGCACCATCGTCATGCGCATCGTGGACGGCGAGGGGACCGGCAGCGTCGTCGAAACCCACGCGACGCCAATGGGTTCGGGTCCCGACGGCCGACCGCGCACCGCGGTCCTGGAAGCCACCGTCGCGCATTCGGACCGGCCCGGCTTCGCGCGCGCCTCCCGGGCCGCGCCGCTGATCGCACCCCTCATGCGCTATGCGGCCACCAAACTATGGCGCGACGACCTCGCCTACGCCGAACGCCGCTACCAGGTGCGCGCCGGACTCGGCTAGTAACCCGACGTCGGGCGCCGCGCGTGGAAGGATTGACCCGTGCGCAAGCCTTACGTCGCTGCCGTCGCAGTGACCGTCGGCGCTCACCTGGCGTACCTGCTCTACGTGCCGAGCGGAGGCTTCCTCGCGTTGCGCTGGCCGCGGACCATCCTGCTGCACGTGCCGGCGGTGGCCTGGGGCGTCGCGGTCGTGGCGCTCAGGCTGCGCTGCCCGCTGACATCGGTGGAATCGTGGGCGCGCCGGCGTGCAGGTATGGATCCGCTACCCACGTCCGGCTTCATCGACCGTTACGTGACGGGATATTTCGTGCCGCCCGGCCGCGTCGGCGCTGCACAGGCGCTCGGGTTCACCGCCGCCGCCATCTCATGGGGTGTGTTCGCGCGCCGGGGCAGTGGCCGCGGGATCCGCCGCATGCCGACCACCGGTTGACCTCTGCCGCACCACCCACAGCACACCACCCACCAGCAGCACCGCCAGGGCGATCACGGTGGGCCACACGGCCAACTGCGCTAACCACAAACGTCGTTGCAGGCGTAGCACTTTGCGCTCCGCGCGCCCGAGGCGCCGGGAAGTCTCGATCACAGTCATCGTCACACCAGATACCCGGGGCGCACTCGTTCAAACCGCCTCGCGGCGCGGCACACCATTCGCGCCAAAGCCTTTCATTTCATAAAAGGTTGAATACGACGGTTCGGCCACCCACGCGGCGGGAATGCCATAGACCAACGCGGGGGAGGAATGCGATGAGCGACGGGGCGAGCACCGATGCCGACGACGTTGCGCAGGCGGTCGGGCGAGTAACCGAGGCGCTGGAAACCATTGAGCGCGCTCGCGGGCATTTGTATTCCTTCCATCAGCTCACCGGTCGCGCCGACCTGCAACTCGACGAGGCCGTGGCGCGGCTGAACGACATCGGCCAGGCCGATCTGGCGCGGCATATCAGCAGCGAGCTGATCGGACGCAATGTGCTGCCGGGCCGGTGGAGCTTTCAGGTCGTCGAGGAGTACGACGACGGCTACTACCGCTGTTTCAAAGAGACCGAACAGCTGGTGCGGACCCGACTCACCGACGGTCACCGCCACCTCCACGAGATGGCGTTGAAACAGCGCCGCCGCACCGCCGGACACCCGGCCCACTCCGCGTCCCCCAGTGATGATTCGGCGAAAGGTGAATCCCGGTGAGCGACAACGAATTCAGCAAGGGCGACAAGGTGGAGTGGCAAAGCCACGGCGCCACGGTCCGGGGCACGGTCGAAGGCAAAATCACCTCCGATACCGAAGCCGCCGGACGCACGGTGCGGGCGTCCGAGGACGAGCCGCAGTACAAGGTGCGCAGCGACAAGACGGGCGCCGACGCGGTGCACAAGCCGGGCGCGCTGCGTCGCGCCAAGTGATGCGCGCGAACGCCGATCCACGAGGACCGACCATGACCGACGACCAACAAGCCACCTGGGATCGCTTCCAGGACACCGTCAACATGACCGCACGCGAGCTGGAAAAGTGGCTCGACACCGAGGAATCCAAGAGCGTCGGCCAAAAGCAGGATGGTGACGAATCCACCGGCCACGCCAGCGGCCGGCACATCGTCGAGATCCTCAAGGCCAAACGTGCCGACCTCACCGACGCCGACTACGCGCACATGCGAAAAGTCGTCGGCTACGCCAAACGTCACCTGGCGCAACGTCCGGACGGCAACATCGACGAGAGCCCTTGGCGATACTCGTTGATGAACTGGGGCCACGACCCCGCGAAGTCCCGATAGCGCCCGCCGCCCGGCCCGCCGCCGCGGGTGCCGTAGGCTGATGGCCACCGATCGCATCGGGAACGCTGCGGGGCGTGTTTGCTCTCGCTGTCGGCCCGCAATGGGCTACAAAGGAGAAACGCCCGAGTGTCTCGCCGGCCGCGATCAGCGGTCGCCGATACGCCGGCCGGCGTATCTTGCAAGAAGGATGCGGGTAAGTGACCAAGCGTGCCGCCGCTGACCGGCGATTGGACCGGGCCGAACTCGAGAAATTGATGTCGGCCGACATGCGCGCGATCACCGCGCAGTCAGACCGCATCGGCCGGCACTTCGCCCGCCAGAACGACGTCAGCGGCACCGACTTCCACGCCTTGCTGCACATCATGGTCGCCGAAACCGCCGGAGAACCGTTGACCGCGGCACAGCTGCGGCGGCGCATGGACGTGTCACCGGCCGCGATCACCTATCTCGTCGATCGCATGATCGACGCCGGCCACGTCCGGCGCGAACCCGATCCCCAGGACCGGCGCAAGACCCTGCTCCGCTACGAGAAACCGGGGATGGCCCTGGCCCGGTCGTTTTTCACTCCCCTTGGCGCCGAACTACATACCGCGCTGGCCGACCTACCCGATCGCGACCTGGCGGCGGCACATCGGGTGTTCACGTCGATGATCGAGGCGATGGCCAACTTCGAATCCCGACTCCTAGCACCGAGTCCCAAGGCGTCCGCGACCGAACCGAAGCGCTCGGCGGCCAAAGGCCGTCGCAGCCCGGTGAAACGCGGCGTCTAGTGGACCGGCCTTTCGGCCGCACAACCCAGCAGCCGCTGTTCGATCAGGTCGGCACCGCGGGCCGCGCCCCCCGTAGCCGCTAGTCCCGCCGCCACCCGCTGCGCACCGCCGGCCATCGTCATCGCCTCGCACACCTTGGCCCGCAGCCGCGCCGCGGTGAGTTTCCTCGCGGCCAGGCGGGTGCCGCAACGGGCAACCTCGACCCGCCGCGCGACCTCGGCCTGGTCGCGGGCGAACGGCACGACGCAGACCGGCACGCCGCGATCGAGGGCCTTCAGCGTCGTGCCCATCCCGCCGTGCGTGATGGCGCAGCCGGCCTTGTCGAGGATGGCCGCGTGCGGCACGAACCGGCAGACGGTCGCGTTCGCCGGCCGCGGCAGATCGGCGGGTATACCGGCCGGGAAGGTCGCCACCACATGAACGTCATCGTCGGCCAGCGCGCGCAAGGCGATCCGCCCCAGGGCCTCGTCCGCCTGCCGCAACGAGGAGGTGTTGACCAGCACCACCGGACGATCGATGGCGTCGATCCACGCCGGCGTCGCCGTCGCTGTGGGCTCGAACACGCACGCGCCGATATGGTGCACCAGGCCGGCCCATCCGGGATGCGGATACTCGAACGGCTCACCACCCACGGCCAGCACCAGGGGCGCGCGCCGCATGAAGCCGTCGACCGACGCCGCCGCAGGCACGCCCAGCTCGGCACGAATCGCGTTGATGCGCGGCAACATTGGCCGGTCGAACACGCGCCTGACGATGGCCCGCACCCCGGCGTCCCGGATGTCACCGGCGACGCCCGGCAGCGGACGCAGTCCGGGACCGAACGGCGGCACGCCACGGGAGCGCAGGTACGGGGTGAACGGCGAGAAGAGCAGCCACGGGATGTCGCCGGCGTCGGCGGCCGACAAGGCGCCCCAGCAGTTCGCATCCACGATGACCGCATCGGGTCGGATCGCATCCACCGCCCGCCGAAAGTCGCCGACCTCCAGCGCCGCCCGCCGGCACAGCACGTCGATCGATAACCTCAGCACTCCCAGAGCGTTTCGCGCCTGCCAGTCGTTGCCGGAGATCGCCTCGATATCCGGGGCGACCGGCTCGGCCTGCACGCCGGCCGATCGCATCGCCGCGACGCCGGCCGACATGGTGCGCAGATGGACGTCATGGCCGCGCTGCACCAGCTCGGCCAGCAGTGCACCCGTCGGCAGCAGATGCCCCAGGGCCGGCGAACCGTACGCCAAGATGACGGCCACGTCGCGCGGGCCTAGGCCACGCCGATGAGGTCGACATCGCGCAGATCCGCCAGCTTCGCGGCGCCACAGCCGTGCAGGCAGACCCTGAGCTCGTCGATGACCGGCTGCAACCAATCGACCACGGCCGCAGCCGATTCGATCGCGGCGGGCAGCAGCGGCCGCGCCACCGCCACCACGTCGGCGCCCAGCGCGATCGCCTTGGCCGCGTCCATGCCGGTACGGATGCCGCCGGATGCCACCAACGGGATCGTCGGCAGCACCTCGCGCACCTCCACGATCGCGCGGGCGGTGGGCACGCCCCAATCGGCCAGGTGCGGATAGCGCAGTTCGCCGTACCGCACGAACTGCTCGACCCGCGACCACGACGTGCCACCGGCGCCCGCGACGTCGATTCCGGAGACCGGCACTTCTCCTTCTCCCCCAACAAGTTCCGCGGCCGCCGCCCGACCGATCCCGTGACCGACCTCCTTGAGCAGCACCGGGTAGTCGAGGCTGTCGGCCGCCTCGCGCAGCCTGCTCAGCGAGCCGGAGAAGTCGGTGTCGCCGTTGTGCTGCATGGCTTCCTGCAGCGGATTCGTATGCACGGCAAGCGCATCGGCGCCCACCCGGTCGAGAGCCTTAGCCAGGTCCGGCACCGCGGTCTTCGTCAGTTGGGCCAGGCCGATGTTGCCGAACAGCAACACATCCGGGGCGACGTCGCGCACCGTGAAGCTGTCCGCGGCGCGCTCCCCCAGGGCACTGTCCAGCATGATCCGCTGCGAGCCCAGCATCATGCCCAGGCCCAGCTGTTGGGCGGCCGCCGCCAGATTGCGGTTGATCGTGCCGGACAGCTCGGCGCCCCCGGTCATCGCGCCGATCAGGATCGGCGACCGCAGGGTGGCGCCGAAAAAGCCGGTGGACAAGTCGATGTCGCCCAGGTTCGTCTGGGTCAGCGCGTTGTACGGCAATGCGTAACGGTCCAGCCCGGTGCTGACGCCGTGGTAGCCGACCGGCTCGTTCAGGCAGACGTCGATATGGCGCCGCTTGCGGGTGGTCATCTCTCCCCGATCAGCGGTCATCGCGGGCGCCCCCTCGCGTCCGACACTGCCCACAACCCGCGTTCATAATGTCCATAGTGCCCCCTCTTGCGTACCGCCGGCGCTGCGGCGTGGCAGTCCGTCATTTCAGTTGATTAATGTTTAACAAACTGAAAGGGTTGAATCCATGGTGTGGGATGGCTTGGCCGCCGCCGTGACGGGCCGGCGTTCATGGCTGCTCGCGCTGGTCACGACCCTGCTAGGGGTCGCGGTCATGGTGGTGGTCGGCGGGAACGCCGCCGCGGGCCAGTCCCCACGGTCGGTTCCGGTAGCCGCCCCATCCGCGCAGGTCGACGCGCTGGCAAAGCAATTTCCCGGCGGCGACAAAGCCCCGCTGATCGTGGTGGTCAACCGCGCCGATGGTGGGGTCCTGAGCCCGTCCGATCTCGCCGCCGCCCAGGCCGCACTCGATCGGGTGCAGGCGGCGGCGCAGCCCGGCGCGAATCCGGCGGCACCGCGAATGTCCTCGCAGGATTCCAGGGCGGCCCTCGGTGTCGTGCCGATCAGCGCCGACCTGTCCGGGCTCGCCCTGGGCGACGCCGTCGGCTCGCTGCGCACGGCCGCGGCCAGCGGCCTGCCCTCGGACCTGCAGGCGCACGTGACGGGCGGCCCGGCATTCGGTGCCGACATCGCCAGCGCCTTCACAAACGCCAACATCACCCTGCTCGCGGTGACGACGGCGGTGGTGGCGATGTTGCTGATCGCCACCTACCGCTCCCCGGTGCTGTGGCTGGTCCCGCTGCTGGTGGTCGGATTCGCCGATCGGCTGGCCGCCGCGGTCGGCACGGCGGTGGCCTCGCTGACCGGGCTGAGCTTCGACGGTGCCACCTCCGGGATCACCAGCGTGCTGGTCTTCGGCGCCGGCACCAACTACGCGCTGTTGCTGATCTCCCGCTATCGCCAGGAGCTGCGGCGCCGGTCCGCGCACCGCGGCGCGCTGCGCCATGCCGTGCGCAAGGCGGGGCCGGCCATCGTCGCCAGCAACGCCACCGTGGTGCTGGCGCTGCTCACCCTGCTGTTCGCGTCCACTCCGAGCACCCGCAGCCTGGGTGCCCTGGCGGCGTGCGGCCTTGTGGTTGCCGCGATTTCGGTGCTGGTGATCCTGCCCCCGCTGCTCGCCGTCTGCGGCCGCAGATTGTTCTGGCCGTTCATCCCGCACAGCGGGGACGACGAAACCCTGGACTCCGGCGGTTGGCATCGCGTGGCCGAATGGGTGGGCGGACGCCCCGCGCTGGTCGCCGCGGTCGCCATCGCCGTACTGGCGGCACTTGGCGCCGGCCTGTTCGGAACGCGAATCGGTTTGACGCAGACCGAGCAGTTCCGGGTCCGCGCGGACTCGGTCACCGGTTACACCGTTGTGGCCGAACACTTTCCGGCCGGGCTGGCCAATCCGACCCTGGTCGTCGGCCCCACCGATCGCGCGGCACCCGTGCAGCGGGCGATCACGTCCACCCCCGGCGTCGTCTCGGCGACCGAGTCCGGCCGGTCGGGCTCGGGGCTGACGAAGTGGTCGGTGGTGATCGACGCACCGCCGTCGTCACAGCGGGCATTCGGCATCGTTGCTGCGCTGCGGGATTCGACGCGGGCCGCCGACCCGCACACGCTGGTGGGCGGCGCCGACGCACAGGCCCTGGACACTCGCGACGCGGCCACGCGCGACCGGGTGCTGCTGATTCCGGCGATCCTGGCCGTCATCCTGATCGTCCTCTACGCGCTGCTGCGGTCGGCCCTCGCTCCGCCGACGCTGCTGGCCGCGACGATCCTGGGCGCCCTGGCCGCGCTGGGCATGGGCGGCTGGGCGAGCCTGCACGTCTTCGGCTTCCCGGCCCTGGACAACACCACCCCGCTGTTCGCCTTTCTGTTCCTGGCGGCCCTCGGCGTGGACTACACGATCTTCTTGGTCACCCGGGCCCGCGAGGAAGCGGCGCGGCACGGCGCCCGCGGCGGGATGGTGCGGGCGGTGTCGGCCACCGGGGGCGTGATCACCAGCGCGGGAATCGTTTTGGCCGCCGTGTTCTGTGTGCTCGGGGTGCTGCCGTTGATCGTCCTGACCCAGCTGGGCATCATCGTCGGCCTGGGCATTCTGCTCGACACCTTCGTGGTGCGCATGCTGGTCATCCCGGCCCTGTTCGCTCTCATCGGCGACCGGATCTGGTGGCCCAGCAGCCCCGCCCACGCCAAAGCCGTTGAGCAACAAGCGGACCGGAAACAACCAGAACGGAGCACACCGTGAACAGGTCGATACTGGCCGCGACGAGCCTGGCCGTCGGCGCAGCCGCCGGCGCCGGAAGCATCGCCAGCGGCAACGCCATTCCCCGGTGGTACTCGCGGCTACGCAAGCCGTCCTACCAGCCGCCCCGCGCCGCCTTTCCCACCGTCTGGACGGCGCTCTACGCCGACATCGCGGGCACGTCGGCGGTGGCGATCGACCGGTTTCGCGCCACCGGGCAACACGACAAGGCGCTCAATTATGCCGTGGCGGTGGCGGCCAACCTGCTGCTCAATGCCGGATGGAGCTGGCTGTTCTTCGGGTTCCACAAACTGGGTGCGAGCGCGGTCGGTGCCGCGGCGCTGACGGCCAGCAGCGCCGATCTGGTCCGGCGCACCGCCCAAGCCACGCCGCGCGGCGGGCTGGCGTTGCTGCCCTACCCGCTGTGGTGCGGCTTCGCGACCATCCTGTCCACCCACATCTGGCGACTGAACCGCTAGATCATGCCGGCACTGTTGTGGTTTCGCCGCGATCTGCGGTTGCGCGACCATCCGGCGCTGATCGCCGCGGCCGAAAACGACGAGGTGCTCGCCTGCTTCGTGCTCGATCCACGCCTGGAAAAGTCGTCGGGACAACGCCGGCTGCAGTACCTGGGCGACTCGCTGCGGCGGCTTCGCGACGATCTCGACGGCCGACTGCTCGTCACCCGCGGGCAGCCCCACGCGCAGATCCCGCGCATCGCCAGGGAAATCGATGCGTCGTCGGTGCACGTCTCCGAGGACTTCGCGCCGTTCGGCAAGCGGCGTGACGAGCGGGTGCGCGCAGCACTGGATTCGGTGCCGCTGGTGGCGACGGGCTCGCCATATCTGGTCTCGCCCGGTCGGGTCACCAAGCCGGACGGCTCGCCCTACAAAGTGTTCACCCCGTTTCTGCGTCAGTGGCGCACGACCGGCTGGCGCGAACCGGCGAAGTCGAGCGCGCAGTCCGCACGCTGGCTGGATCCTGCGCAGCTGCGGATCGAGCAATCCGAGATCCCGGACCCCGGGCAGGCCCTCGAGGTGGCAGCCGGTGAGGCGGCGGCGCGCAAGCAATGGAAGTCGTTCGTGGACAACGGATTACAGGGCTACGCCGAGGACCGCAACAGGCCGGACCTGACGGCGACCAGCCGCATGTCGGCGCACCTGAAGTTCGGCGCCATCCATCCCCGCACCCTGGTCGCCGACCTCGGCCTGCACAGCGGCGGGGCGCAAGCCTTTATGCGGGAGTTGGCCTTTCGTGACTTCTACGCCGACGTGCTGCACCACTGGCCGGCCAGCGCCTGGCGCAACTGGAACAGCGATTTCGACGGCATCCAGACCGACACCGGCGCCGAGGCCAAACGCCGCTTCAAGGCGTGGAAAGCCGGCGAGACCGGCTTTCCCTTCGTCGACGCCGGCATGCGTCAGCTGCGCGACACCGGCTTCATGCACAACCGGGTGCGGATGATCGTGGCGTCGTTTCTGGTCAAGGACCTGCACCTGCCGTGGCAGTGGGGCGCCGAGTGGTTCCTGGACCAGCTGGTGGACGGCGACATGGCGAACAACCAGCACGGCTGGCAGTGGTGTGCGGGCAGCGGCACCGATGCCGCGCCCTACTTCCGGGTGTTCAACCCGATCACCCAGGGCGAGAAGTTCGACCCGTCCGGCGATTACATCCGGCGCTGGGTACCCGAGCTGCGCTCGGCCGACGACGTGCACCTGCGCAAGGGTGAGCGGCCGGACGGCTACCCGGCGCCGATCGTCGACCACGCCGCCGAGCGCACCGAGGCGCTGCGGCGCTATCAGAGCATCGGATAGCGATTCGCCACCGCGGCGCGGGCGGCTAGCGCGCGGCCTTCTTGCGTTCGATGTCGGCCAGCGCGGCCGCTAGTTCGGCGCGCTGCGCCGCCGAGCTCTCCCAGGCGAGCTGGCGGTTCTTGACCACCTTGGCCGGTGCGCCGACCGCGATCGAGTAGTCCGGGATCACCCCGCGGACCACCGCGTGAGATCCCAGCACGCAACCGCGTCCGACGGACGTGCCGCGCAGCACCGACACCTTCACGCCCACCCAGGTGTCCGGCCCGATCCGCACCGGGGACTTGACGATGCCCTGGTCCTTGATCGGCATGTCGATGTTGTCCATGCGGTGGTCGAAATCGCAGACGTAACACCAGTCGGCCATCAACACCGAATCGCCGAGCTCGATGTCGAGGTAGGCGTTGATGACGTTGTCGCGACCCAACACCACCTTGTCGCCGAACCGCAGCGAGCCTTCATGGGCGCGGATGGTGTTCTTGTCGCCGATGTGTACCCACCGGCCGATCTCGAGCTGCGCCAGCTCGGGCGTCGCGTGGATCTCCACGCCCTTGCCCAGGAACACCATGCCTCGGGTGATGATGTGCGGGTTGGCCAGCTTGAACTTCAGCAGGCGCCAATAGCGCACCAGATACCACGGGGTGTACGCGCGGTTGCGCAGCACCCATTTCAGCGAGGCCAGCGTGAGGAACTTGGCCTGGCGCGGGTCCCGCAGGTTCGATCCACGCCAACGGCGATGGACCGGTGCGCCCCACATGCTCGTCATGGCCGGACAGCCTAACTCGATCAATCGTAAGCCCGCGAACCGCCACGGGTTACCCTCACCTGTACTCGATTGCCGCCTACGGCCGGGTCCGCCCGCGCGCGGCCCGCCACGCGAAAAGGATTGGGAAAACCGAAGGTGCTTGCCCGACAACTCGTCAGTGGGCTCCGGCGTTCGTCATCCGTCGTGTTGGCGGCGGTGATCACCATCGGGGCCGGCGCCTGCGGCACCACCGACTCGTGGGTCGACGCCTCGGCGGCGCAGGGCTGGCCGGCGCAGTACGCCGACGCCGCCAACAGCAGCTACACCGGCACCGACGGGGCCGCCAAGCTCTCGCTGCAGTGGACCCGGTCGGTCAAGGGCAGCCTGGCGGCCGGACCGGCGCTCAGCGCGCGCGGTTATCTGGCCCTCAACGCCCAAACCTCGGCGGGATGCTCGCTGATGGAATGGGAGAACAACAACAACGGGCGGCAGCGTTGGTGTGTGCGTCTGGTTCAGGGCGGCGGCTTCGGCGGCCCGCTGCTCGACGGATTCGACAACGTCTACGTCGGCCAGCCCGGCGCGCTTCTGTCTTTCCCGGTGACCCAGTGGACGCGGTGGCGCCAGCCGGTGATCGGCATGCCCACCACGCCGCGATTCGTCGGGCAGGGCGCGCTGCTGGTGGCCACGCATCTGGGACAGGTGCTGGTCTTCGACTCCCATCGTGGCCAGGTGTCGGGGAGCCCGGTCGACCTGGTCGACGGCGTCGACCCCACCGACGCCGTGCGGGGGCTCGCCGACTGCGCGCCGGCCCGGCAGGGCTGTCCCGTCGCGGCCGCGCCCGCCTTCTCGGCGGCCAACGGGATGGTGGTGCTCGGCGTCTGGCAGCCCGGCGCTCCGGCCGCGGGCCTGGTGGGGCTCAAGTACCACCCCGGGCAGACGCCACTGCTGACCCGCGAGTGGACCAGCGACGCGGTGGGCGCCGGCGTGATCGCCAGCCCGGTCCTGTCGGCCGACGGGTCGACCGTCTACGTCAACGGCCGCGACCAACGGCTGTGGGCGCTGCGCACCGCCGACGCGAAGGTGAAATGGTCGGCGCCGCTGGGTTTCTTGGCGCAGACACCGCCCGCGGTCACCCCGCAGGGGCTGATCGTGGCCGGCGGCGGGCCCGACACGAAGCTGGCGGCGTTCAAGGACGCCGGCGATCACGCCGATCAGGTGTGGCGTCGCGACGACGTGCTGCCCCTGTCGACGTCGAGCCTGGCCGGCGCCGGGGTCGGCTACACGGTGGCCAGCGGGCCGCCGGCGAACGGCGCCCCCGGCATGTCGCTGCTGATCTTCGATCCGGGCAGCGGCCGCACGCTGGGCAGCTACCCGATGCCGGCGGCCACCGGCTATCCGGTCGGGGTGTCGGTCGGCACCGATCGCCGGGTGGTGGCCGCCACCAGCGACGGCCAGGTTTACGGTTTTGCCCCGGCCTGACCGGGACATACTCGTGTAGTGCCGATCGATGAATCCGCGGCGCCCGGCGTCGCGACCACCAAGACCACCGCAAGCCCGCGCGGCAGCGCCGCCGACATCGTGGCGACGTCCATCCTGCTGGTCATCCACGGCGGCCTCTACGCGGCGAGCTTTGCGCTACTGGGCCTGCTGGTGATGACCACCGATCCGTGCGGGTCGCGAAAATGCGGCGATCCCGCCTGGATCGACCGGGCCATGAACCTGGGCACCTGGGGCGGCGCCGCCCTCCTGGTCGTCGACATCGTCGTCGCCGTGTATTTCCTGGTGCGGCAGCGGCGGGCGTTCTTCGTCCCGCTCATCGGTTGCGTCGCCCAGGTGGCGCTGGCGCTGGGCGCCGTGGCCATGGAGTTGCAGGCCGGCCCGGTCTGAGCCCTCGCGGCGACGGCGGGACTAGATGTAACTCTTCGACAGGTTGTGAACGGCGTGGTGAGCGGAAGTAGGTGAGGACCTCCGGTATCGGTGTGGTTACCACACACACCCCGA